>CALAZP010000072.1 GCA_937926355.1 uncultured Saprospirales bacterium | reverse complement strand
CTATTGATTTGAAAAAATGATATTTGTTCCTGAATACTGGTTAGCGAATGCCATCCGGCAAAATAAAAAGCAAAGCCCAACCATAAAGGGAGTTGATATAAAGCGAAACCAAGAATGATGAGGTTGAGTATTTCGTTTAGTAAACTTTTCCGGTTGATGATCCTAAGAAAATGTAAGCTTAGTATGGTAAAAAGGGTCAATACAGCGACTGTAATGATAATCCCAAATCGCAACCTATCAGAAATTTCCCATGCTAGATTGGAACTGATGGCCTCAATAACTGGTAAAGCAGTTTCATAATGGGCCATAATGGGAATAATTAAAACGTATGTTCCCCAAATTATATAGGTAATCCATCCAATGGCACCTCCTTTTGGAAAAACATATACCCAATTGGATTGCCCAAAATGGAATAGTGAGATGCCAATAAAAATTAATAATCCAATGGAAGGAAAACTAACCCATATCATACCATAAAGGGCCATAATAGCCAAATAGCTCAGGTAGAAATGAATTAGCTTTTTGGAACCTAAAAAGGATTGTTTTAGGTTTTTAAAAATGAGATAATCCGTGGCCCCATGGGGAATTCCTAAAAAAAGAATGGCTATAAGTCCTAATCCAAAAAAAGAATGCTCTGTCCAATTAGGAAACATGTAGAGACCCATTAGTAGAAGGATGCCAAGCGCTCTTAATGTATAATATAGAATTGGATATTTTTCTGTCATCTCAATTCAGACTTCGTTTTAGAAATAAAAGGAAAACTGGGATACTTGAAATATACCGCTGTCAATGCTTTTATAAACCTTCGTTTTGGAAGGGTTAAAAACAAAAATGCTTCTTCCAATATATTGGTCCGTTCATCAAGAAATTTTAAAATAATTGGAAAGGAATTCTTTCTAAATAATGCACTGAAGATGGACGCACTTGTTTCCCCCTCCGTAGTCATTAGAAACAAAAGGAGCTTATCATAAAATCTAAATCTTTTGGAATTATTTAAATTAGGAAGGCTCTTTTTAGTAGGTGATATTTGGTTAATTAAGAAATCGCACCTCCTTTGAATATTTTTGAAAGCATACCCAGTAGTAGGCTTTACGGCACCTGCAATCGCTCCTAAATTAATAATCTTTGAACCTACTTTTTCTTTAAAGGTGGCATCCTTCATAGGAATGATACCATATTCTTCTTCTACTATTTCGTAAGTTTTAAGATTCCAGATTTCCTCCAAATATTGTTTGATTTGAGAATGATATACCGTTTCGTGAAAAGTATTTTCAGTAAAATAAGTACACTCAACTAATGCCTCCCTAGCAGACATAGGTAATACATACATGAATGAGGGACCTTTAATCTGAGGAATTCTAAAATCCATAAGATATACCCCCTTACCTTCAAAAATTGGTTGAGTAGTACGGATAAAATAACCTTTAAAATGTTGGTTTAGAGAAAAGGCCGGTTTTTGATTTTCAAATCCATAGAAACTATTAAAAACTGTTTCAGCTTCGAATCTTTGACCATCAGCAACTATATAGCCACTTTGGTCGGTTTCCCCTATTTCACTGATCCATCCTTTAACCAGTTTAACGTTAGGAAAATTTTCCAAACGATTTAATATATATTGATAAAAATCTAGGCTTCGAATCATGTGGTATCTGAAGGGGCTAGCTAGACTTGAAATTACCCCATCACGATCAGCAAAATTTATTCGATCCCAGCTTTTAGCCACCAAGAACGCATACCACGGTTCTCCCTTTTCCCAAAAGCACCAAGTTTTATCATTTACCTGGTAATCTTGCTTATCCACTAATAAGATACTTTTACTAGAAAGATTCTGATCACTCAAAATCCTATCCAGCATACTTAATCCTGCACATCCACCACCAGCAATAATAAAATCGTATTTCACTATTTAATTTTGAACCTATTACTAAAAACAAAAATTCTTTTTATGTTCATTATTTTTTAAAAATTTATATCCACAATCTATATATTAACCCTCTAGAAAAATAATTTTATAGAGTTTGTCTGGTCTGAATTCAAGCATCTCTTCTGATTTAGTTCTATCTTTGAATCAACATTTACAGTAAACCATGACTAGAAAAACTAAAATCACTCCTTTTGCTAGGTTCTTTATTTTCTTACTTTTTGCCGCTCCACTAGCATATCTCGGTGCTTCATATTACAGAGGAGAAGATGGGATAGCAAAAATTAAATCTTTGTTGGGAAAAATTAAAGAAGATCAATCAGTTATTGAAGTTCAAATGCCACCTGATGTTAAGGAAATAGCTACTTCGGATAGGGCTGATATAGAAGCCAAATTAGATTCGATACTACAAAATCAACAGATTATCATTGAAATTTTAAAATCTAATCTAGAAGGTCAACGCTTATCTAAACCGGATTCAATTTAAATTTTTGTTAAAATGCTTTTGCCATCAAAAAATTTCTTACGTTTTGGTTGTCATTAAGTAAAAATGGTTCGGTTTTTTATTCTATTAGTTATTAGTTGTTTTAATCTTTTCGTTTGCCTTATTTGGCGAATCCTCTATCTATGTTGGAGCTCATCTAGACCAAAAGGTTTTTGCGGAAGACATTGAAATTGATTTTTCCGAACAGGATGATGCTGATGAGGATTCCTCACTCGTTAAATTAGCAAAAGGTAATTCAAGATATGTCGACGAATGCAAATGTTGCATTCAAGAAGTCTTTTCGAAATCTCTCACTGGCTTTTCTGTTAAGAGTAAAAACAGCTTTTATTTACTCTATTGCAACCTAAATACAAATATTATTTATGCAAATTCAGTCTTGTCGCCATGAGAATGGTATTTATCAGACTTTCCTTGCCTTTTATTTGTAGGAATATATTTCAGATACTTGTTCTGTATTGTTAACTGTAATGCCTAAATCTTTGATTAGACCAGTATGAAGGTCATATACCCACCCATGGATATAAGGGAACACTCCATCTCCCCAACTTTCTTGAACAAATGGGATGGTAGCCATATGTTTGACTTGTTCCTCCACATTTAGCTCTACTAATCTTTTGAATTTATCTGCTTCGTTGGAAATTTTGGAAAGTTCAGCTTCATTCATTCTATACACATCTTTAATATGTCCTAGCCAACTGTCAATGTATCCAAACTTATTATGAGACATGGCAGCTTGAACTCCTCCACAACCATAATGTCCGCAGATAATTACATGTTTGACTTTTAAAACCCTAATAGCGTAATACGCTACACTGAGTAAGTTGGCATCAGTTCTTACTACGACATTAGCTATATTTCTATGAACAAATAATCGGCCTGGGTCTGAATCAGTTACTTTAGATTCTGGAACCCGACTATCGGAACATCCAATCCATAAAAACTCTGGTTGTTGGCCTTTAGCAGATTCCTTAAAATAATCCGGATCTTCTTTTAAATAAGTTTCCGCAAAGTGTTGGTTTCCGTTCAATAAATCCTCAATTGTCTTTGCCATGTGAATTACTTTTATTGTTAATTATAATACTATGCAATATAATAGTAAAACTATAATTATTCCTAATCCCAGATATAGAGTTTGAGAAAACGCTGTAATTGCGCTCTAAAGCATCTAGTGCATTTTGCTAATTTGTTTTTAAACGTCCTTTCTCCTGAGGGGAGAGGAGAACAACCCTCAATGAGAAACTGATTATGGACAGCGGAGAAAATTAATTTAGAATTAAGTAGCGTAAACCTTCAAATTTTGACCTGAGTGCAAAAAAGAGGAGAGGGTAGGGGGAAAAGTAACCGTGATTTAAGTTTGAATTATGGGTTAAACAGAAAAACTTTCCCCACAAGCGCAAGTTCTGGATGCATTGGGATTATTAAAATAGAACCCTTTACCGTCTAGGCCGCCGGAGAATTCAAGGGTAGTATTACATAAATAAATAAAACTACTGAGATCAGTTACAATTTTAATCTGATTATCTTCAAAGACTTGATCATTCTCTTTTAATTCTTCGTCAAAAGTTAGTTGGTAGGTCAGACCAGAACATCCTCCACTAGTTACCTTAACCCTAACAAACATCTCAGGTCCCTTTCCTTCTGAAGATCTTATTTCTTCAATTTTCTTTTTGGCACTTTCAGCAACAAATAACATAGCAGTTGGCTTTATATTTTCAACAAATTGAATGCTATTAAGGTTGGTTGAACTTAATATTTCGTTTAAGACCACCATATTTCGTTCTCTTTACCGCACTTCCTTCAAATAAACTGTCAAATTTTTCTTGAGTAAGATCTTCCCAATCTTCTTTTTTCATAGCTTTTAGTTGATCATTTGGTAAAAAAGCTTTCTCAGAATGAGGTTTTGAAAATTTATTCCAAGGGCATACCTCTTGACAAATATCACAACCAAAAATATAATTTTTCATCAATCCTTTAAATTCTTCAGGGATAGGTCGATTTTCTTTTAACTCAATAGTTAGGTATGAGATACATCGAGAGGCATTCATACGGTAACCAGATTTTTCGATTGCTGCTGTTGGACAATGGTCTATACAGCTAGTACAGGTACCACAATAATTATCAATTGGTTGGTCGTAAATTAAATCCTGGTTGATAAAAATTTCTGCTAAAAAAAAGTAAGAACCCATTTTAGGGTGAATCAAAAGGGTGTTTTTTCCTCTCCAACCTAAACCTGCTCGAACTGCTACATCTCTTTCTAGAACTGGAGCTGAATCAATAAAATAACGACCTTCAAGCCCAGGTTGGATTAGTTGTATTTGTTGATAAAATTCTTTTAGTTTCTTCTTAACGATTTTGTGGTAATCTTTTCCCAAAGCATATTGGCTGATCTTATAGCTGGAATTTTCTGTAGGATTATTTTTGGTAAAATAATTATAGGCGAGACTGATAATGGATTTAGTTCCCGGTACCAATTGAGCAGGATCAATTCTTTTTTCAAGGTAACGCTCCAAATAATTCATTTCTCCATGGTAACCTTGATTGATCCACTTGGCTAATCTATCGGAAGCTTCGTAAAAAGGAGCGGCATGGGTAATTCCTACTGAAAGGAAACCCAGTGTTTGGGCCTTTTCTTTTATCCATTCCGTTAATTCCTTTGGACTCATTATTCCACTATCTGGAGTTTGGCAAATTTCAGCATAATTCGTTTTTCTGGTTGGTCCAGATGCTCAAACCGAATGGTAGCTACTTTATTGGCCGCGCCACCATCTATGGATTGAACCGTTCCTCGGCCAAATTTTAAATGCAATATGTCCATACCTGGTTGAATAGAAGCGGCTGGGCTGGGTTTGAAATTATTGGGATCGATTCCAAAATCTTGAGCATTAAAGTTGGGTTCTTTTTTAAAATACCCTTTAATAGAAGATCCTGTAGTAGGAGTGGTCGTCTCAGAGAAAAGAGAATTGGATTTTGGCTTATTTTCAAAGTGTATCTCAGGTATTTCTTCTAAAAACCTACTAGGTTCATTATATCTCATCTGGCCAAATTTGTACCTGCTAGCTGCCCATGAAAGGGTTAGCAATTGCTCTGCTCTAGTGATAGCAACATAAAAAAGCCGCCTTTCTTCATCTATATCATCTATTTTTTCTAAAGACATGAATGAAGGAAAAAGCTTTTCTTCAAGCCCTACTACGAAAACAGATTTAAATTCCAATCCTTTAGCACTATGCACGGACATAAGGGTAACCCGATCCACTTCTCCTTCCTCTTGATCGAAATCCGTTATCAGCGCAATATTTTGTAAGTAGCTAGATAAGGATTTGTCTAATGAAATTCCTTCTTCATTCTCCTCTACCAAATCATCTTCGACGAATATTTTTATCCCGTCTAATAATGCGTTCAAATTTTCTAATCTACCCTCGCCTTCTGGTGTTTTATCTTTTTTATATTCATCAATAATACCAGATCGTTTGGCAATAAAATACCCTAATTCATAAGCATTTAGGGTAGTGGTTTTGGTATGGAAATCTTGAATAAGAGCAGCAAATTGCATAAGCGTATTGGCAGCTCTATTGGAGAGTCCGCTCTGATTGATTACTTGAAAAAATGGGAGATTCAGAGAGGCTGCTTTTTCAGCAATTTTATTAAAAGTGGTATTTCCAATATTTCTTTTTGGAAAATTAATGACCCTTCTAAGAGCTTCATCATCATTGGGATTGACTGCCAATCTTAGATAGGCCAACAAATCTTTAATTTCTTTTCTTTGATAAAAAGATTGACCCCCAAATACCTTATAGGGGATATTGTATCTTCTTAGATACTCTTCAAAAATTCTAGATTGGGCATTGGTTCTGTAAAGGATAGCAAAGTCGATGTTTTTAAAATGAAATCTATTTTTTTGTTCCACCAAATGGTCCACCACTCTTTTGCCTTCTTCTGTGTCTGCAAGTGCTTTAATGAGTTTGATTTTTTCTCCTTGCCCCTTATCTGACCAAATTTTCTTTTGGATTTGTCGGGTGTTAAAATTAATCACCTCATTAGCTGCTTGTACGATATGTTCTGTTGATCGATAATTTTGCTCTAATTTAAATACCATGATTCCAAAGGGTTGGAAGTCTTTTTCAAAATCTAAGATATTTTGAATAGTAGCTCCTCTAAATCCATAAATACTTTGAGCATCATCTCCTACTACACATATATTTCTTGGACTGCCTTCATAATGGCATAATTTTCGAACGATTCCATATTGTAAATGGTTGGTATCTTGAAACTCGTCCACCAAAAGATATTGAAATTTTTCTCTATACTTATCTAAGACATTATCCGGATTGACTTGAAGTAACTCAAACATCCTATAAAGCAAATCGTCAAAATCCATGGCATCAGACCTTTTGCACCGAGCGACATAGGCTGCATAGATATCTTTGAAAGCAGGTCTATTATTTTGTTTGTCTTGTAAAAGGAGTTCTTCATTTTTAGTATAAAGGACAGGAGTAATCAAACTGCTTTTAGCAGATGAAATTCTAGATCTGATGCTGTTCGCATTGTATTGCTCTTTGTTGAGATTCAGTTCCTTAATAATGGAACTGATTAGCGCTTTACTATCATCTGTGTCGTATATCGTAAAATTGGAAGAATAGCCAATTTGGTGAGCTTCCACTCTAAGTATTCTGGCGAATATGGAGTGAAACGTTCCTGCCCAGACCCTTTTTGCCGAAGGCCCAACTACCTCCTCTATTCTGGATTTCATCTCTCTTGCTGCTTTATTGGTAAAAGTGAGTGCCAAAATAGAATCAGGTCTTACGCCACTGTGGATGTGGTGTGCAATTCGGTAGGTTAATACTCTTGTTTTTCCCGATCCGGGTCCTGCAACCACCAAAACAGGTCCATTCGACTGGGTAACTGCATTTTTTTGAACGTCATTTAAAGTGTTTAAGTAATCGGTCGTTTTTTCCATAATCTTATTTTCCTTCCATTTCTAATGCCTCCCAATATTCTAAAGCCCTTCTAGTATGGGGAATACAAATTGAGCCTCCCACTAGATTAGCTATGGAAAAAACCTCAAAAATTTCTTCCTTGGATACGCCTAAGTTATGACATTTCCCCAAGTGGTAAGCGATACAATCGTCACATCTTAAAACCATAGAAGCGACCAAACCCATCAATTCTTTGGTTTTGATGGGTAAGGCCCCTTCTTGATAGGCTTGGTGATCTAAGCTAAAAAATCGTTGTAGTGTTTTGTTATCTTCCGCTAATAGCGCTTCATTCATTTTAGCTCGGTACGTATTGAACTCTTTTACTTTGGACATTTTTTAGTCACAAAGTTAACCATTTAATAAGTGGTTGCATACAATTCTTCAATGGAAACCCCCTCGTTGGGCATTCTTAGAGTTTGGGTATGAACCAATTGATTACCAGAGAATAAATTGGTTATTAACCATTCCCTTTGGATGTCAATCCATGCTCCATTTTCAATAATATCATCATTCCAAGTGATTAAAAAACTCGACTCAATTTCTACTAAATTTCGTTGATCTTTTTCCGTTTGCCAATACCCATCTAAATCAATTTTAGGATAACCAGTCTGATCTGGATGAATAGATTCATTCTTTAATAACGTAGTGGATTCGATTCCATCTTTACTATCAGGAAGTCTCAATTGATCTAGTGTTGGAAAGGGAGTGGAATTAAGTGGAGGGAAGCTACTAATATCTTCTTGCTCATGGTTGATGAGTACATTATTAAACAGACGGATATTGCTGAGCATAACGGATATTGCTTGAGTATTTACTCCTTCAATTGAAAGCTCTAAAACGTCCCCTTTCGACAGTTTATCACTTAAGTAAAAATGATAAAATGGTTTTTTATTGGGTAATTTCACGCCATTAACCAGAACTGTTAGCTCAGCTTCAATGTTACCATCAGTATCCCAGTTAAAGGAGAGGTATCCATTTTCTGGTACGGTTATACTAGTAGTAACTACATTAGAATGATCATTGACCAAAATGGCCTTTCCATTGATAATCGGGGTGGGAGAGCCTATAGGAATAAAAGGATGGAGGTAAGGAATGGCTTGCATAGGCAAAGTGACCCAAGCGAATCCCAATCCAAGAAGAAAGAAGATTTTTTTTGTTTTCATGATGCAGTTTTTCTTTCCTCAGGTCAAGAATTAAGCCAAAATGGGTTCACTTTTAAGCTGTAAATCAATTTATTAAAAAATAATTATGTAAGGATTTGATGCTTAATTTTTAAGAAATACACATTAAATAAAAAAAAATAGATAATAATTTGATGAAGGTAACAAAGTGGTATACAGAACATAAAGTAAAGGGAAGTATAGAGGAGGTATGGAAGTTTTTTAGCCATCCTGCTAATCTTGATCAACTGACGCCAAAGGAGGTTAATTTTTCTATTAAATCTATTTCAGGGGATGGGCCCATGTATCCTGGAATGTTGGTTCAATATCAAATAAGGCCCTTTAAATGGATTCCTGTCAAGTTTTTTTGGGTGGCAGAGATTAAGCAAGTCCAACCACCGAATCGTTTTATCGATGAACAGCGATATGGTCCTTTCGCATTTTGGTATCATGAACATGCATTCGAGGCTGTAGCGGATGGGGTTATAATAAAAGATATTTTACATTACAGGGTTCCTTTAGGATTTTTGGGTAAATTAATCGATCGGTTAGTCATTCGGTTTGCTATAAAACGTATTTTTAGTACGCGTTCAGAAATACTTCACGAAAATTTTCAAAATTTAGAAAAATGAAAGGCTTTATTTATTCCACGTTGTTTTTTTTTTTGGGCACCCTATTATTGAATGCTCAAACTAAAAAACCACTTGATCACCAATCTTTTGATATTTGGAATGAAATAGAAAACACCCAAATTTCAAATGATGGCAATTGGGTGTCGTATGAACTTCAGCCTGGTAAAGGAAATTCTAATTTAGGTCTATACAATGGTACAAACGGTTCAACAATCCTCTTTGAAAGGGGAAGTGATGCGGTATTTACCTCTGATAATGAATATTTAATTTTTAAAATTGTTCCGGATGAAGATACTATTGCCTTCTTGAAGGAGCAGAACATAGAAAAGGAAAAATTACCATCAGACACTTTAGTGGTTTATGATTTGAAATCAGGAGAGCAGATTAAGTTTGGCGACTTAAAAAAGTGGTATTGTTCTTCTTATTGGAAGGAGGGAATGTTATTTGAGTCTCAAGATTCTTTAAAGTGGATTCACTTTAAAACTAAAAAGGTAGGAAATTTAGGAACTAATGATAAAGTCGCTATTTCTAAAGAAAAGGAAAAGGCATTAATCGCTCGGGAGAAAGGTGACTCTATCCAAGAAGCTGGAATTTATTTATGGGAGGCGTTTGAGGATTCCGTAGGGCTTCGACCAGTTCATTTAAAAGCAGGTTTTTATGAGCAGCTTACTTTTAGTGAAAATGGAAAAATTTATGCTTTTCTATTGGATACAGCGGCATTAGAATTCAAGCCTGATTATTCTTTGTATTACGGATTTTCTAATCAACCGGGAATAAGGGAACTAAAAAGAGATTCTATTTTACAATTACCAAATGATTGGGGAATAAGTAAATATGGAAAAATGACGATTGGGTCTAACGACCAAAAAATATTTTTTGGCACCAGTCCTATGCCAATAGTAGGGGATCCAGATGAGGAGAATTTAGTAAGTGTTGAGGTATGGTCTTGGAATGATCCTGTATTGTATACCAGACAAGAAAGTTCTCTAAAAAGAGATAGAGAAAAAACTTTTGGTGCGGTGGTCTTTTTAGAAAGTAATTCAGGGAGACAATTAGCTACTGATACCATACCACACATGGAAATCATCAATGAGGGTAAAAGTGAACTGGTTCTCTTATGGGCTGATGAGCGTTATCAGGCTTCTTATGATTATTTAGGAGGTCCTGTTTCAAAGGATGTTTACTTGAAAAATATTAAGACTGGAGCAATAGAAAATGTGGCTATTGGATTGAGAGGTACTCCAAGACCGTCTCCTGCGGGAAAGTATCTGTATTGGTATGCCTATGAGGATAGTCTATGGATGGCTTATCGAATACCGGACCGTAAACTCCTTAAAATTGCTGCTAACGAAAACATTCCATTTCATAGAGTGGATGATGATCATCCAGATTTTCCTCCTCCTTATGGCATGGCGGGTTGGACTACTTCTGATGATTTCATTTTGCTATATGATCAATACGATGTTTGGATGCTTGATCCCACCGGTAGTTTGAAACCCAACAATTTATCCAATGGAAGAAAAGATCGAAAGATTGCCCGGTATATTCAAGTTGATCCAGATCAAAAAGCAATAGAGGAAGTTGCACCTATGTTATTACATTTTGTAGAAGAAGACACTAGAAAGGAAGGCTACAAATGGTACAATTTACATACAGGAGTTAAAGATATCGTTAAAGAAGGACCTTTCAAATTGATGTCGCGACCTCTTAAGGCCAAAAATGCTGATAAATGGGTGTTTACTCGAGAGAATTATCAAACCTTCCCCGATTTAATATACAGTGATAGGTTGTCTACAGAATCTATTATTACCAATGCTAACTCTCAGCAGGAGGAATATTCTTGGGGCACTATAGAGCATTTTTATTGGACGGGGACAAATGGAGAACAACTCCGTGGACTCTTGGCTAAACCAGATAATTTTGATCCGAAGGTGAAGTATCCAATGATCGTCAATTTTTATGAAAAAAGTTCTGATGCCTTGTTTAATCATAGGGCTCCTTTCCCACATAGGTCACAGATAAATTATACCTTTTATACTAGCAGGGGATATGTGGTTTTTAATCCTGATATTCCCTATGAAATCGGTTATCCAGGTGAAAGTGCTTATAATTCAGTAGTGTCTGGGACCATTGCATTAATTGACAAAGGATTTGTAGATGCTGCTAAAATTGGCATTCAAGGACATAGTTGGGGTGGGTATCAAATCGCCCACCTTTTAACCAAAACTTCCTTATTCGCTTGTGCGGAATCTGGAGCACCAGTAGTTAACATGTTTTCTGCTTATGGTGGAATAAGATGGGGAACAGGCATGAGTCGCCAGTTTCAATACGAACACACCCAGAGCAGAATTGGAGGCACGATTTGGGAATATCCAATGCGGTTTTGGGAAAATTCACCCCTGTTTTTCTTAGATAAAGTGAATACCCCTGTTTTAATCTTACATAATGATGAAGATGCTGCTGTTCCATGGTATCAAGGTGTAGAGTATTTTATGGGTCTTAGAAGATTGGGTAAGCCAGCTTGGTTACTCAATTATAATGGAGAACCTCATTGGCCAGTTAAAAGGAAAAATAGATTAGATTTTCAATTGAGAATGCAACAATTTTTTGATCATTATCTTCAGGATGCGCCTAAACCTTTATGGATGGAAAAAGGAGTGCCTGCAATTGAAAAAGGGATCCATCAAAATTTGGAGCTAAAGAAATAGAAATAGTATAGACGGGTGACATTTGTCATAATTTGAGGTTAACGGTTTAACTAACTTTGTCTAAATAGGTGGTTAATAGCTACCCGTAATTTTCTATTAATGAATAAAAAGTTGTTGGTATTTGGCGTAGGTAGTTCTTTAGACAAGGATTTAATGAAAGCTATTGAAGAAGCAGTGAATGAGTTGAATATTAAAGTAGACTTGAAAACCTTTTCGGATATCCAAAGTTTTTTGAGCTACAAAATTTCAGCAATACCTGCATTGATAGTAGAAGATGAAATTGTGGTTCATGGCAGAGTACCTAGTGTATCTGAATTGAAAGCTTATTTGACTACCGATTAGGAGGTTTTAATTAAAATTAATTTGGTAATTTGTGTAGGCTATGAAAAGAATTTTATTCCCTACTGATTTTTCAGAAAGTGCTCATAACGCATTTTTTTATGCATTGCGACTCGCTCATAAGTTTGAGGCATCTATCACCGTACTACATATTTTCCATAAGCCCGAAATTCGTTCACTTTATGTCCCTAAGGCCTTAGAAGATTTTTACCAATCTTATGATCTTCAACAATTTGCCAATTTCAAGGATAAAATTCCAGTTCTAAATAATTTGGCAGAGGAAAAAGGCTTTGGCCATATTCCCATCAATTATGCTCTTAAGGAAGGAAACAATGAGGTGGAACTTATCATTTCTTTTGCAGAGAAGGAAGGTTTCGATCAAATTATTATGGGAACAACTGGTGCGGGTTTCTTAAAAGAAGTGTTTTTAGGAAGTATAGCTGGAGAGGTACTTGAAAATGCAACTTGTCCAGTTTTAACCGTTCCAGCGGAAGCTCAATTTGATGGAAATATTGATCGAATGGCTTTTGCTTCAGATTTTAGTGATTATTCCCTACATCAATTACCTAATGCCATAAAATTTACAAAGACTTTCGATGCTCAATTATATATTTTGAATGTCGATATGTCTCATACTGCCGAATTTTCTCAAAAAATTTCTAATATCAAAGATGCCTATTTGAATGAACCTAATCTATCTATAGAAATTTTATCTGGTAATGATGTTAGTGATACCTTGAGTAATTATTTGGCAAAAAATGATATTGATTTTTTATTAATGGCTACTCATAAGAGAAACTGGTTAGCGGAAATGTTTCAGTTCAGCAGGACCAAGAATATGGCTGTACATAGCAATGTACCCGTGATGGCGCTGAAATAAACTACTTAAAGTTTTGTTAAATGTCCAAACAAGAAAAGAAGAGACCCAATTTTACGTTATAGATAAAAAACTAATCATGAACAGAACAAGAATTATAATGCTCCTATTTTTAGGAACTTTTTGTTTCCCTATCATTTCTCAGGGACAAATTAAAATTAATCCCAAATTAGGTGTTAATGCTTCTAATTTGGAAACTGATATTAGAGATTTAACCGCTGAAGCTAGAGTCGGATGGAATTTAGGTTTAGATCTTCGAATGGGAGGTGGCATGATATTCTTTAATCCAGGAATTCATTATTACAGTTTTGCTGCTGATTTGACTCCCAATATTACATCTCAAACAAATTTTGATGTAAGAAATCAGACGACTATTCAAAATATAAAGGTTCCTGTCAATATTGGTATTAACTTAACTGGTAGTGGTGGCTTATTAAATATTTGGGTAAAAGGAGGGGGTTCTGCCAATTTTTTTGGTGGCGTTAAACAAGTCGATGGGTCTTCTTTGGTGTCTGATGATTTTTCTAAGGTCAATTTCGGGTTGAATTTAGGAGTTGGTGTGGATGTTTTATTTGTAACTGTTGATGCAACTTATGAATTAGGTCAAACTAATTTCTTCGCTGAAGGGGAAAGCCGCAATAATATGTTAACCGTTAGTGCAGGGATTAAATTTTAGAAATTTCTAATATTAAAATTCCCTTAACAAAAGGCATTACATGAAATATCCAGTAATGCCTTTTGTTTTTTATTTAATTAGATGTAAATCAGTTTCTTATATATAAAATAAATTATTTCAAGCAATTCACCTATTAGTTTTTTTTAATTTATCTCCATTCTCATATTGTAAAAAAAATTAATATTGTATCTTTGAATTGCACTTTTAAAATAGGTGCTCATCCCCCACATTTTTTAAAATAATTTCAGTATTTTTTATTGAGCAACAATAGATGAGCACTCAGAACACTATTTCTATTTCCGGTAAAAACAAAATTGACACAGCTCTAACAGTGTTAAAAGTTCTCAACAAGGAAATGATAAAAAAAATAACTTTTTACTTTTCTGAATATGGTTCAGCTAGTATTGAAGATTTGGTCGAATACACGGGTTGGTCACAAGAAAAAGTAAAACGCCTTTTAAATCAATTATTAAAAATCAAAGTCATATATCTTAAAGACAAATTTTATCTCGATTACGGTCGAATGGAGGAAATTTTCAGAATAGCTAAACTCTTAGGTAATTATCCTAAGTCCATTCCTGAATAATACCCCGTATCAATATTTTTTAGTGCTTTGGTCTGAAAGGTAATTTGTCCCACATGGTATGAAAAATGTTCAATTACATGAACAATAATAGAGATTCCATATTCTTCAAACCCCTGAACCTTGTATTTTTGAACTAGTTTTTCTTTGTTTATTTGTTGTATAGCAAGGATAATCTTATCAGATAATCGGTTTAACTTTTCTAGAAGTATTTCCTTAGATAACTTTTGCTGAGGTTTAAATTCTAAATTTCTATTCCTTGTGTCCGGATAATTAAGGAAAGTAGCAATTAACCATTGGGTTACATTACCTTCCAGGTGCAGGATTAAATTGCCTATACTATTAGAACTGGTGTTGGGACTGAACCAAATTTCTGCTTCATTTAAATAATCCAAGCACTTATATATTCTAGGAATAGACTCTTCTAAAAGCCTTCTTTTTAACTCTTGAGTTAATAATTCGAATTGCAACTGGGAAATATCCAATTTAGAGTTTATTTAGGTGGTCATTGCGCCACAGATGCTAATAGTTTGACCTGAAATGAAAGAGGCATTATCTGAAGCCAAAAAGACACATAAATCGGCTACTTCTTTCGCTTTTCCTAGTCTCTTCAAAGGAATATTAGTGAGATAAGCTGATTTGGTTTCCTCATTCAATTCATCTGTCATCTCTGTTTCAATAAAACCTGGAGCTATCGCATTACATCTGATGTTTCTACTGCCCATTTCTTTAGCTATGGATTTTGTAAATCCAAATATACCTGCTTTGGACGCTGCATAGTTGGATTGTCCAGCATTACCTGTAATTCCTACAACAGAACTAATATTGATTATAGAACCTCCGCCTGATTTCATCATTGGTCGAATACTGTGTTTGGTTAGGTTAAATACGCTTTTTAGGTTAACCTCTATCACTTGATCCCATTGCTCTTCTGTCATTCTCAACAATAAGGTATCCTTAGTAATACCCGCATTATTTATCAAAATATCGATTCCACCTAATTCTTTGACTACTTCATTGACCAATTGATTGGCTGCTTCAAAATTAGAGGCATCTGAGGATATAGCAATTACCTTTCCTTCTGTTTTTCCTAAAGATTGTATTAATTGTTCCGCTTCTACTTTAGAAGATCTATAGGTGAAAGCGACATGGGCACCATTTTCTGCAAAAGTTTTAACAATTGCAGCACCTATGCCTCTTGATCCCCCGGTAATTAGTGTATTTTTTCCTTTTAATGAAATCATGTTGAAAGATTTTGTCAAAAATAGCTTTTCATTTTACGAAATAGTTATTTTTTCCTTTAAAAAAGCTCCAGTATATGATTTTGAACAATTTACTAATTCTTCTGGAGGGCCTTCGAATAGTAAATGGCCTCCATTAATTCCACCATCTGGGCCCAAATCAATAAGCCAATCAGCGCATTTTATTATATCGAGATTGTGCTCTACAATAACTACGGAATGTCCATTTTCAATCAAATTATGGAAGGCGTCCAATAGTTTTTTAATATCGTGAAAATGTAGTCCAGTAGTAGGCTCATCAAAAATAAATAAGAGGTGCTCATCTTGTTTTTCCCTCCCTATAAAAGAAGCTAGTTTGACGCGCTGAGCTTCCCCTCCGGAAAGGGTACTAGAGGATTGACCTAATTTGATGTAGCCTAAGCCCACTTTTTCTAAAGGCAATAATTTGTAATAGATTTCTTTTTCGTCTTCGAAGAATTGTAATGCCTCTTCTACACTCATATCTAAGATATCTGCGATATTTTTTTCCTTGTAAGTGACTTCAAGGACCTCTTTTTTAAACCTTTTGCCTTCGCAATTTTCACACTGTAGCCGAATATCAGCAAGAAATTGCATTTCTATAATTTGTTCTCCTTCTCCTTTGCATAAATCACATCTTCCACCATCTACATTAAAAGAAAAATGTTTAGGCTTATATCCTCTGATGTGGGAAATTTGTCTATCTGCCATGAGTTGCCTGATGGAATCGTAAGCTTTTACATAGGTCACAGGATTGCTCCTTGAAGATTTACCTATAGGATGTTGATTTACCATTTCGATTCCGGTAATGGCCGAAAGATCGCCGGTTAGCTGCTCAAAACTGCCCGGAGATTTTTTGGTGGGTAAATCTAAGTGGCTTAATAATGCCGGGTATAATATATCTTTTATTAAACTGGTTTTTCCAGATCCAGATACACCAGACACAACCGTCATTACCTCTAAGGGAATTCTTACATCTATATTTTTGAGGTTGTTTTGTCTGGCCCCTTTTATTTGAATAAAATGTTTGGAAGTCCTTCTAGATAGGGGTAGGGGGATTTTTAATTTTCCATTTAAGTAGGCAGTAGTTAGAGAGTCTTCTTTTGCGTGTGTCGAAATTTGTGAAAAAGGACCTTCAAAGACCACCTGGCCTCCATGTATCCCTGCTCCGGGTCCTATATCTACAAGGTAATCTGCATTTCTTATAAGGTCTTCTTCATGTTCTACCACAATAACAGTATTGCCTTTGTCTCTTAACACTTTGAGGACTTCTACTAATCGCGATGTATCTTTTGGGTGAAGACCTACACTTGGTTCATCAAGTATATACATAGAATTAGTAAGGTGGGAACCTAACATTCTAGTCAGATTTATTCGCTGTGTTTCTCCCCCTGACAAAGTGGACGATAACCTATTTAGGGTTAAATAATTTAATCCAAGTTGAAGCATAAAATCTAATCGAGTATGAATTTCGAGTAAAATTCTTTTCGCAATTTTTTGATCATAGGAGTTGAAGGAAAGACCCGAGAAAAATTGATATAACTGATCTATTGGCAGCTCCACCAAGTCTCCTATACTTTTATCAGCTATTTTGACGTACATAGCTTCCTCTCTTAATCTGGAACCATCACATACGGGACATTTTGTTCTTCCTCTATATCTTGCCAACATGACCCTATTTTGTATTTTATATAATTTTTCTTGTAATTCTTCAAAAAAAGAATCTATGCCCGCAAAAAATTGATTGCCTCTCCAAAGAAGCTTTCTATCAGTTTTGGAAAGTTCTTGATAAGGAGTATGAATAGGGAAATCGAAAAGATGTGCATTTTCTATGAGTTGATGAAGCCATTGCCCGTATTTTTCACCTTTCCAACAAACAATTGCTTCTTCGTAAACTGATAAGGAGGGATTGGGAACCACTTTTTTTTCATCAATCCCCATAACCATACTAAATCCCTCGCATTTAGGGCAAGCCCCATAAGGATTGTTAAAATTGAATAGATGGGGGGTGGGTTCTGGAAAAGATTTTCCGTTTAATTCAAACCTATTATTGAAGTCTTTAATTTCTCCAGAATCTGTCCACACCATACAATTACCATTAGATTCCGAGAAAGCTGTTAAAACAGAGTCTGCTAATCTATTAATCAATCCATCATCTCCAACTCGGTAAACCAGTCTATCTATTATCAATGTGATATGATCACTACTTGGTAAATTCTCTTCTTTATCCAAAATGGATTGGATATCTATTGCCCTATTATCACTAAAAATCCTTGTAAATCCTTTTTGTAGGGCCAAAGAGAGTAGTTTGTCTATTGAATCACCGCTTGATAAGGGACTAAATATTTGGATTTTCGTCCCATCCTTTAATCCTTTTATAAAATCTACAATATCGCTAACCTCATTTTTTCTAACCTCTTCTCCAGATTCTGGGTCATAGGTCTTTCCTATTCTGGCGTACAGTAGTCTCAAAAAATCATAAATTTCCGTTAAAGTCCCTACTGTTGAACGGGCATTACGGGTAGTTACTTTTTGCTCTATTGCGATAGCTGGACAAATCCCTTTTATAAAATCAATTTCAGGCTTTTTCATCCGCATTAAAAACTGCCTCGCATAAGAAGAAAGACTTTCCACATATCTTCTTTGACCCTCAGCAAATAACGTATCTATAGTTAGTGAAGACTTCCCAGAACCAGATACACCCGTAAATACCACCAATTTATTTTTTGGAATAAATATTTCAATATTGGATAAATTATTGGCTCTTGCTCCTTTTATATGAATAGAGTTAGATACTTTTAATTCACTTAATTTTGTGGGGATTTGTTCCATAATTCTTTATTGCCTCATATAATGAAAAGTAAACTCAATAAATGACTTTATTGTTTTTTTCCCTACTAGAGATAAAAAATATTGAAATAAATAAAAAAAACGTTTATATTTGAAGTTCATTTTGATCACAATTTAAAATCTGACTATTTGATTTAGACATCTACACTAAATAAGTACGTAAACAAATTTAAATCTCTATTTAGTATGGATGCTATTCTGCAAATCAGTGATCAAGAATTAATCACTTCTTATTCTAGTGGCAACGACAAAGCTTTCGAAGTTTTACTAAACCGTTACCAAGAAAAAATTTACACTAGTATTTATCTGTTTGTTAAAGACGCTGCTTTAGCTGATGATATTTTTCAGGAAGTTTTTATCAAGATCATAGAAACTTTAAGAAAAGGTAGATACAATCACGAGGGTAGATTTCTGCAATGGGCGATGAGGATTTCCTATAATATGTGTGTAGATCATTTTAGAAAAACTAAAAGGAGACCTAAAGTAACACCTACTGAGACTTTTGATATTCTTGAAGTTTTGAGTGCTAAGGATTTAAATGCAGAGGATTGTATCATCAGATCTCAGACCCATGACAAGGTAAGGGCATTGGTGGATAATCTTCCAGCAGAACAAAGAGAAGTAGTTATCTTACGACACTACGCTGACTTAAGTTTCAAAGAAATAGCCAAATTGACTAAAGTCAGCATCAATACTGCACTGGGTCGGATGAGATATGCCCTCATCAATATCCGCAGAATGATTGAAGAAAAAGAATTAGTATTACAATAATCAAATCCTATTTATTTTTGAGAGGGACAGGATCGTGTCCGTGGGGACCCCAAGGGTGGCATTTAAATATCCTTTTTACGCCTAACCAAGTCCCTCTCAAAATTCCCCACTCCTCAATGGCCTGAATCATGTAATTAGAACATGTCGGTTGAAATCGACAAGATGGTCCTAATAGTGGGGAAATAGTGTATTGGTAAAATCTAATAGGTAAAATTAAAATCAACTTTAAAAGACGAGCAAGCATTTTTTAGAATTTAACAGTATTTATTTCATCTCCTCTTTGCATAATCATTACCGCTTTTTTCTCCCCTGGCCCAATTACTGAAATAATATTTTTTTGATCTTCAAATACATTCAATAATAGATCATTATAAATAGTAATTTGAGTGGGGTGAGGAACTTTTGTCACTTCCATATAGCACCACATTGCGATATAATCACCCGCTGTTTCTTTTCCTAAATACTCATAGGTAAGGGGTTGCCCATTAACTTCAATTTTGAAGTGTGCTTCTAAAAATTTCGCCACTGATACCTCAGCTAATGGAGATTCTTTAGCGGTAAGTAGAAAGAGAGAATCTGTGCCCTCTAATGCCATAGATTGCTCTAAATCATCAATAAATAGGTGAAGGCTGATTTGAAAAGATGAAGTCTCTGGTTTGTACTCCACAAGGCATTTACTGATATGAAAATCGTGCTCAACTGGAACTGTCGCTGCGTCCTCTGCCTTCCAAAAATTTGAAATCAATAACAAAAGTGTAATCCACATTAGACTTTATTTATGGAATCCGTTCTATGATCATGGCAATTGATAAGCCAGCAGCTGCACCGGAAATAAAAAGATTCCATTCTCTCACTTTGATTTTTATCAGCTCTAAAAAAACAAAGGTTAGACCAAGAATGAAGGCAATAATAATGAGTTGACCTAATTCTACTCCAATATTGAAAGCCAATAGTTGGGTAATAAATCCTTCATCGATACCCGGTACGGTGGCTGAGCGGAAAAAATTAGAAAAACCTAGTCCGTGAATTAATCCAAAAAATGCAGCTAAACTGTATTTTATGGATATACTAATGGAACTGGACCTTCGATTGTACACATTGTATAACGCTGTGAGCAGGATAGTTAGGGGAATGAGAAATTCAATTAAACCTCCATTAACAGATACCATATCCAAAGCAGATAGGGCTAGAGTTACAGAGTGACCAAAGGTGAAGGAAGTAGCCAAGATGGCTACTTTTTTCCATTCACTAATTTGGTAAACTGCACAAAGTGCAATCACAAATAGGATATGATCATAGCCATTTATATCAAGAATATGATCAAATCCAAGACCCAGATAAATGCTAAACTCAGATTCCAAAATTCAGCTAATTAATAACGGTAATAATCTGGTTTGTATGGTCCTTCTGCATGGACTCCAATATAAGCAGCTTGATCTTTATCCAGCTCTTCTAGTTCAACTCCGATTTTTGCTAAATGAAGTCTAGCTACTTCTTCGTCCAAATGTTTAGGTAAAACGTGTACTTGATTATCGTATTTATCTGGTTGAGTAAACAATTCAATCTGTGCCAAGACCTGATTGGTGAATGAATTGGACATTACAAAAGAAGGATGTCCAGTAGCACAGCCAAGGTTGACTAAACGACCTTCTGCCAGTAGAATAATATCCTTTCCATCTATGGTGTATTTATCAACTTGCGGTTTGATGTTTACCATTGATTTCCCGTAATTTTTATTCAACCAAGCAACATCTATTTCATTATCGAAATGTCCAATATTGCAAACAATAGTTTTGTCTTTCATGGCTTTGAAATGGTTGCCATTCACGATATTCTTATTTCCAGTTGCAGTGATGACTATGTCTGCTCTTGGAATAGCTGTTGACATTTTCTTTACTTCATATCCATCCATTGCAGCTTGTAAAGCACAAATGGGGTCAATTTCTGTAACGATTACTCTACATCCAGCACCTCTTAATGATGCAGCAGTCCCTTTTCCCACATCACCATAACCTGCAACAATAGCTACTTTGCCAGCCATCATTATATCCGTAGCTCTTCTAATCGCATCAACGGCAGATTCTTTGCATCCATATTTGTTATCGAACTTCGACTTAGTTACTGAGTCGTTGATGTTAATAGCAGGAATAGGAAGTGTTTCCTTCTGCACTCTTTCATATAATCTTAGCACTCCTGTAGTGGTTTCTTCGCTAAGACCGCCAATACCTGCAACAAGCTCTGGATGATGATCCAATACCATATTGGTTAAATCACCCCCATCGTCTAGAATCATATTTAGAGGTTGACCATCTTTAAAGGCAAATAGGGTCTGTTCTATGCACCACCAAAATTCTTCTTCATTCATTCCTTTCCATGCATAAACAGGAACTCCCGTTGCTGCAATAGCCGCGGCCGCATGATCTTGAGTTGAAAAAATATTACAGGAAGACCAACTGACCTCTGCTCCTAAAGCAGTTAAAGTTTCAATTAAAACGGCAGTTTGAATAGTCATGTGCAAACAACCAGCAATTCGAGCACCCTTAAGGGGCTGACTAGGACCGTATTTTTCACGAAGTGCTATCAATCCGGGCATTTCTGCTTCTGCTAATTCAATTTCTTTTCTACCCCAATCAGCAAGTGAAATGTCTTTCACCTTGTAAGTTGTTTTCTTTTCTGCAACTTGCATTTTTTTTTGATTTTAATTTAATGTAATTTTTTATTCAAATAAGGCTTTCATAAGTAACACCGCTGCTGCAGGATTAGTTGCTAATGGAATGTTATACACATCACATAACCTCATTAACATACTAACATCAACTTCATGAGGATGTTTACCAAGTGGGTCCCTAAAAAAAATGATCATGGCCAACTCGCCTTCCACAATTTTATTGGCTATTTGTGCATCACCACCCATAGGCCCCGAAGCTAATTTTTCCACTTGTAAACCGGCTTTTTCAATATGGCTGCCCGTTGTTCCAGTAGCCACCATCTCGATTTTCTTATTTTTTAACTTCTCGAAATAGTCTTTAACAAACGCCACCATTTCCGCTTTTTTGCCGTCGTGAGCAATAAGAGCAATTTTCATTTAAATTTTCACTTTGAAAACAAAAATACCATTTAATCATTTGTTAGAATGACGAATAGCTATTTTTGTAGCAATTATTAATAATAAAAAAACAAAAAGTAAATGAAAAAGTATTTTTCTTTAATGTTTGCTGTCTCAATGATTTTAACTAGCAATCTTTTTGGTCAATTTAGGACGCCTTCTGCAAGTCCTAAAGCGACTATATCCCAAACTGTTGGTTTGACGCAAGTATCTGTTGAGTATTCAAGACCTTCAATGAAGGGAAGGGCAATTTTTGGAGAAAATGGTTTGGTACCTTTTGGAACAGTATGGAGAACAGGAGCCAATTCAGCTACCAAAATTGAATTTTCAGAAGATGTAAAAGTTGGTGAGTATGACCTCAAAACTGGTGCTTATGCAGTATTGAGCGTTCCAGGATCTAAGGAATGGGAAGTTATGTTTTTCCCTTACGAAAGCTCAAATTGGGGAAGTTATCCTGGAAAAACTCCTGCAGCTACTGTTAAGATAATAGCAGGGTCCACCTCTAATGCTTATGAGACTTTTACTATCGAACTAGCTCATCTTTCAAATGATGGGGCTCACTTGGTAATGAAATGGGAAAACACCAAAATTACTATTCCATTGGCCGTTCACACTCAAAAGCAAGTCGCTGCAAGTTTTGAAAAAATGATGGCAGGTCCTTCTAACGGGGAATACTACAATTATGGTGTTTATTTGGCTGAAACAGGAGGAGACCTAAATAAGGCCTTAGAATTTGTTCAAAAGGTTACCAATAGTGAAAACCCTATGTATTGGCATAAGAGACAGGAATCTTTAATACTCGCTAAATTAGGCAAAAATGAAGAGGCTATTGCTGCGGCTAGGGTTTCTATAGAACTTGCTAAGAAGGCAGGAAGTGAAGATTATGTAAGAATGAATGAGAAATCCATAGCAGAGTGGACCAATTAAATGAAATAAGAATAGCCCTTAAAAAGGGCTATTCTTAACTGTAAACATTTGCGCTATTAACTTTAAAATCTTTCCTTACAATTGCTTTCTTTTGAATGAATCTTCAAGGAATACTAGAGCATATATACAGTAATTAATTTTTTTAGTTTTCATAGCACCCAATACTGGGCTGATTAACATCTCGAAGATTACCTTCTATATCTATATTGATACTGTAAAAATCATTAATTGGAATACCTGCTCCTTTAACGATAGATAGAGAATCTAAGCTAAAATCAATTTCATCAATATTTTTGAAAAGGGGACTATCTGATTCGAGATTTAGACAAGATTGGCATAAAGTTTCAAAAAAATCTTGATAAACACTCTTTTCATCATTGACCAAATCAGTCACCTTAATGGCACAGTGGTCAAACTTCACATCAAATAAACTTTGATTTTCCCGAAGGGTAATATCGTTTAATACCAATTCGTCTTTTCTAGATCCCGCAATAATGGAGTTAGTAAAGGATGCTTTTAGTGGATTGGAAACGGCTTCTAAACAGCCAATTTGACTTCGTTCAATACATATATAATTATCTATTGAAAGGGCATCTGCATCTACTCCATAGGAAGCAATGGTGCAGTAATTAAAAGTATAATCACCCCCTTCTCTCAAATTTACAGCAGTAGAGTAATTGGAATGGATGAGTGTATTATCTGCTCTTATTTTAGCTTGTATGCCAATTATCCCAGAACTGGCTGTATTTCGAATTCTCGTATTGGCCATATTTAAAACTGATGCAGAATCGGCATAAATTCCAACATTGGAATTTTTAATAGTAGCATACCTAATCTGATTTCCTTTGCTACCACCAGCTAGATAAATGCCCCACCATTGGCCTGCTTCCTCCTCAAAAGAAGGTTCTAATCTGTCACCTTGAATAACCACAGGATTTTCCTTTGTTCCTTCCACTGTAATTCTTCCGTCCTGATCGACAATGATTATTCCATCATTATAAACACCAAATAGATCATTTTTTGTAATTCCACCATGAACGTAAATTTGTGAACCTGATGGAATAACGAGATTACACTCTGAAATCCACAAAATGCCATATACCACATAGGGCTTGGGGTCATCCCAAACTACTTTCGAACCATTACAGGGCAATAAATTGAATTGGCCCGATGCATTCGTAGATGGAAAGTAATTGGCATTTTGACCCCAAGCTTGAAAAAGGATTTTTTTATCTACAGATCCACTTTTAATAGAAAAATATTCCTCAATAACAAAAGGACTAATGCTTAATGGTTCGTCTGGGTCAATAGTCACTTCGGCAAAAACGTAGATAGAGTCTTCTCCCAAGATTTCTATATCATTTATTACTCTACCTGCTATTCCATCTACGTTGATCCTAAACTTTGAATTAGAACCAGCATCCAAACCAACTTCATCGAGTAGAATAGGATTTTTGCTGCCATTCTTAATTTTGAATGAATAGGTGGCAGAACCACGAGTAGTAAATATGGTATCGAAAAGAAGGGTGTCAACTGAAAATGTAATCTCATCGAGATTGCCGTAGATGTAAATTTCTTCTTTATTACATCTAGCAAACAATAAAATAGCTATCAATAGGATAAAAAAACAATTAGCTGGTTTTAAAAGAATCATCTACATTATTCAATTTGATGCAAAAATAAGATAAAAGAGAGCCTTGAACTAACTTTATTTTTTGACTTTTGTAGCATGAAAACTTTTGTAATTATTCCTGCTCTCAATGAAGAACGTTCAATTGGCTTAGTTATAAATGCATTATTGTCTTATAATATTGCAAAGATTATTGTTGCTGATAATGGAAGTTCTGATCAAACAGCAAAAGTTGCCCGTGAAGCAGGAGCAGAAGTTGTATTTGAGCAAGAGAAAGGATATGGTGCCGCTTGTTTGAAAGCCCTAGAATACGCGAATAAATTCAATCCTGATATTTATTTGTTTATGGATGGCGATTTTGCTGATGATGCCAATGATATTCCCAAAATTCTCGAACCTATTCAAACTAAAAAGGCCGATTTAGTAATCGGAAGCAGAGTTTTAGGTACAAGAGAAAAAGGAGCATTAACCATTCCTCAAATTATTGGAAATGCTCTTGCTACTCGTTTATTAAAAATATTTTTCGGTGTGACATATACTGATTTAGGGCCTTTTCGAGCAATTACTAAAACAGCTCTTGACCAAATTAAAATGAGAGACAGGAATTATGGATGGACTATTGAAATGCAAATAAAAGCCGCTAAGCACCATCTTTCTTATCAAGAGATCCCCGTAAACTATAGACGGCGAGTTGGCCAATCCAAAGTATCTGGAACTCTAAAAGGGAGTTTCCTAGCAGGTTCAATAATCTTATATTCTATTTACAAATACGGATGGTCCAAATGATAATAATTTTAACTTATTTTTTTTGGATCCTTTATTTGCTTATTGCAGGGTGCATTACTTTCTATTGCTTGATTCAACTTCATTTACTTCATAATTATTGGAAGTATAAAAGGGTAAAAAATAATCCCCTGAAAAAGACCGCAACGCCTCCCATACAATGGGCTCCTATTACCATCCAATTGCCTGTATATAATGAAATTAAAGTGATTGACAGATTGCTACAATCAATCGCTCAATTAGAATATCCAGCAGATTTATTGCAAATTCAAATTTTGGATGATTCTACAGATGGGACTACCAATATATGTCGAGAAACTGTTCAAAAATATAAGGCTTTGGGACTAAACTGGTCGTTGATCCATCGAACCCATAGAGTAGGTTTTAAAGCTGGGGCATTACAGAATGCCTTGAAACAAGCTCAGTTTCCTTTCATTGCAATTTTTGATGCCGATTTTACGCCTTCGGCAAAATTTTTGAAACAGGCAATTCGGTTCTTTTCAAATCCGGAAGTAGGAGCTGTTCAAGCTAGATGGGGATATTTGAATAAAAAATACAATTGGTTGACCAGAATCCAAGCTATACAACTCAATGTTCATTTTACTATAGAACAAAAGGGTAGGGATTTAAGTGGTTATTTTAATCAATTTAATGGAACTGCAGGTATTTGGAGAAAAAAGGCAATTGAAGATGCTGGTGGATGGCAAATGGATACTATTACTGAAGATTTAGACTTGAGTATACGATCTCAACTTAAAGGATGGAAGGTCCACTACGCAGAGGATATAACCGTTTCTTCAGAACTTCCCATTTATTTATCAGATTATCAAAAACAACAGGCCAGATGGATTACCGGTGGTATTTCTGTTTTAAAAAAATTGGGAACTAGGGTATTAAAGTCTGATTTGAATTGGAAAGTAAAACTCCATGCTTTAGTTCAAATGGGTGCCTCTTTAATGTATGCTCTAGTTTATTTATTAGGGATAATAGGTTTGATTTTATTATTTTTTCCTGGGTTACATGAAATTCTTCCCGTTGCAACACTATTACTCCTGTTTTATCAAGTAGGTTTCTTCTCCCTTTTTTTGGTTTTTGGAGCAGCTCAGGTTTTTGCAAAAAAGGAAGGAGGAGTATTTATTTCATTTCCTATTTATTTGATAAATGCCATAGGATTGTCTCATTTTTATTCTCGAGCAGTTGTTAAGGGGTTTATCAATAAATCTTTATTTTTTCATAGAACTCCGAAATACGGAACATTTGTAAATGGAAAAGTAACCAAGTTCAATATTTCAAAAAGTAATTGGGAAGAAGGCGTTTTGAGTTTAATTTTTGCCTTTGGCTTTTGCTATGGGGTATTTATTGGAAATTATTATTTTCTATTGCTTCATGGCCTTTTAACTGTCGGATTCATTTTTATTTTCATTCAGTCTATAAATCGACATTTAACCAGCGATGAAAATTAAAAGAGTTGAAATAGTTGGCTTTGCCCTTTTAATAGCAGGTTTAGTAGCTACTTTGTTTTTTGCCCATCAGGATACTTTTTTCACCCTATTTTTTGGGATGTCTCTTGCATTTTCAGGATATTTTATTTTGACTCTTTGTTCTTTAAATGGCTTATCTATTAATCATTTAATTATAATAGGAATTCTAATCAGACTTCCCGCAATATTTAATGTACCATCTTTAACAGATGATTTCTACAGGTTTTTTTGGGACGGTTGGCTAAGTGCTTCAGGAATTAGCCCCTATCTTTTTACCCCAAGAGAACTGATTCAAGAGATCACACCTCTTCCTGGTTTATTCGCCAAACTTAATTCGCAAGATTATTATTCTGTTTACCCTCCATTGCTCCAATTTTTTTTTCACTTAGCTTATTTACTAAGTAAAGGAAGTCTTGCGTCCTTTATTTTTTGGACCAAACTACCTATTTGGTTAGCAGAGACCCTTACCCTCATACTTATTCCTAAAATTTTATGTGCCCTAGGTCAAAATGAAAAATTAGCCAAATGGTATTTTTTTAATCCATTAATTATAGTGGAACTTCTGGGCAATATTCATTACGAAGGATTGGCGATTACAGGGCTGTGCTTAGGCATCTATGGGATATTTTACAAGAAGTCTCTTCTTTCTGTTTTGGGAGTATCTTTTGCGGTTGGAATCAAACTAGTCCCTTTAATTACTTTACCCTTCTTTTTGCTTTTATGGAATTGGAAAAATAGAATCTTGATGTCGGTTCAATTAATGGTCTTTTTCAAAGACCTATTTGATCTGGAAGAAATGACTCATTTTTTCACCAGTCTCAATTTGTATTTTCAAAAATTTGAGTTTAACGGAAGTGTATACTTTTTTTCTAGGGAAATAAGCAGGTTAATTATAGGGTATAACCCTATTGCATATCTAGGACCTGGCCTACAAATAATAGTAGTTGTAGGAATAATATTTTTGGTTTATAAATGGCTATTCGAAAAAGGTAGAAGAAAACAAGCAGGAATTGAAATGATATTTTTTATTTGTCTTTTGTATTATTTTTTTTCAACTACAGTGCATCCTTGGTACTTAGGTATTCCAGTTTTTCTTGGAGTTTTTCTGCCTTATAGATTTATACATCTATGGTCTTGGTTGATTTTTTTGTCTTATTTCCATTATAATGAAGGTGGGTACGATGAATCTTTTTGGGTGCCCGTAATAGAGTATGTTGGGATATGGATTTTAATGTTAATAGAAATAAAAAAGCGCTGGGAATATAAATCCTAGCGCTTTTCAAACTAATTAAATAAAATATTAGTAAGACCAGAGGTCGTGTTCTCTATTAAATAGCTCTCGCTTAATGCGATCGCTTTCTAACAAAATATCTATTCCTGACATATAATCTTGAATCCTTTGATCAAATACGTTAGATTCTTTATAGATATAGCTGGAGAAAAATCTCATTTCGAAAATGTCTTCCCAGGAAAGAGGTATGGCATCGTTACCAGAATGAAATACTCTTTCATTAGCTAATAGTTCCCTTGCATCAGGGTAATAAACCCAATAGAGGGGTTGTTCATATCTAAACGAACCGTCTTCGTTATTAACGTCTTTTATTGGAGCAATACCCAGGATTCGTACCTGTAACTTAGAGTAATGTTTGTCGAAATACCAAACCTCTTTAATACGATAGCGCTTGATATCTTCAAAATTGATTTCATTACGAACAATCTTTGTCTCCAATTCATAGGTCTCTGGATTGGTCGTAATCAAGGTATCTACCGTTGCACCTAAAGCAATTACCTGTTCTGCAGAAAGGGGATATGCAAATTTGTCATCCTCCGCGCTATAGACGGTTAATTCCCCATTCTCAGCAGCTTCTTTAAAAATTTGAAAAAGCGGGCGCTGAGGATAAACGAATGGAAGATTCATTTTTTCTCTGGTATCAATAACTCTCCATATTCTAGTCTCCCACATAATATCCGCCTCTCTTACTGGGGAGTAGGGTAGTAACCTTTTTTCACTTACTAATTTTTTCTCTGTAACATCGTTTAAAGGAGCTTTAGGCCCGTCTAATAAAGTACCAGACTCTAAAATGATATTCTGTGCGTCCTGTGCTAGGGATGCTGAATTTATTAGTAAAAGGGCTAAAATAGAAGCAACTAAATATTTCATGTATACTATTTAATTTTATAAACCATTGAATTGATTGGTCTTCCAGCAGGGTCCCCTGGACATAATGCTTTGACATTGTCAAAATAATAGGTATCTCCTGGTTTAGCCAAATTTGCTAACCGCTGTGCTTCTGCGTTGTAAGAAGCACCGGGATTAACGACTGTGACTGGATCTTGTCTTGCAGCTTGATAAGTAAAGGAAAATCCTTGAATCTGACATCTTGCATCAAAATCAAAATCATCCAACCAAGCGATAACTCCGCCTTGAGCTTTGAATTCTCCGTTTCCTATTCTCGTCTCTCTTAGATTACCCAACCTAGCAATTGGATCAGGAATTCTTTTAACCCTAAATGTTTTTGTATCACTTATTCCTCCACCTGCAACATTAACGCTACACTCTTCATTAAAATTGGTTACTTTAACTATAAATTTATTTCCACCTGCTGGTGTAATAGAAGAGCCAGCTCCTGAAACGCTAACTCTCAAATCATTAGAAGATACACCAGCTGCAGAAACGGATATGGGATTATCCACACCTACATAGAAAACGTTCATTTTGTCTGGAGAAACCGCAACGGACCTTTCACCCACTTCGTAATAAAATGTTTTGGAATAGGTCTCTTGTTTACCGGTAAACGGATTGACTACGGATATATCTACCTTTAGGGGTTTATTACCAATGGTATTGGGCTTGGCAATATACTTGCCAATACCTTCATTGATATTAATTTCAGATCCATTGACTTTCATGGAGATGCCCTCGGAAGCTTGCGAAGAGAATGCACTTAAAAAAACATCTGCTTGATAGGTTTCTCCCTTTATGATATAGCTGCTATTGGCAGAAACCACGGGAAAAAATTGGTCAAATTCAATGACTGTTGCTCCGATTTTACTACTTAAGAAATTGATAATGGTGGATTCCGAATTTTTAGAATCATTTTGAAACTTGCGTAAAATCGGATAGCATGCAGCAACTGGCATATAGCCAAATGTATATTGTTCCCAGCTTGCTTTGTTAGCTAATTTCCAAGACTCGTCATCTATAGTCAAGGCTATTTTATCTTTTAATTCCTCGATTTCCTCAGGCCTAATTATTGTCCCCTCAATTTCTAATTTGGAAACTTCTTCTACAATCTTTATCAACTCACTTCTAGTTTGAAGTATCTTCTCCTTTAATTCTGGACCTTTAGGGCTTTGTGAATTTCCCAAAACCTCCATTCCATCTACAAAAAAACGGGTAGGTAATTCTTTGTCTTTAAATTTCTTAGGTCTGCCGACTTTCAGTGGTTCTTTATAGCCCTCTGGATATACCCCTCCTGCTTGTTCCTCCAAATTGAGAAGCAACTCGTCAATATATGAGGTGAAATCTTTAGATAATTTTTCCGCTTTTTTAGCTGCTTCTACCAATGGTTGATATTGCGTCCTTTCCTCTACGGTTTTTTCCATAGATTCGATTACTTTATTATTGGCAGTATTAAGAATCTCGTTGGTAGAATTCAAACTATTGTCTAATGAGAAAAAAGCATTCATCACCTCTGCAGATACATTTAGAGCAAGTAGTGCGGTAAGAACGAGGTACATCAGATTAATCATCAGTTGCCTCGGGTCCTTAGGTATAGACATAATTCTTTAATTTATTGGTTTTGCAAAAGCACAATTTAACTTGAGCAGATATTAGGCATCTCTTCTAGCTCCTGTCATTGTAGCTACTACGTTACCGTAAATGTTATTTAAAGTGCTATAAGAATGATTTAGATTTTGAATATTGCTATTCAGCATTCCAATTTGTTCTTTGTAGGCTCTGGTATCTTCCAATGAATCGGTAAGATCAGCCATTGCTTCATTTAATTTGGCATAAAAATTAGTCATAGAAGCTATCTGTTGACTGGTGCCTGAAAAATCTACTTCTTGCAGTGCTCGAAGGGAGGAAAGATTTTTAGACATTTCTTGTAATTCTGTAATCATTCCATCCAATTGAAGATGTGCCTTTTCTCCGTCTAGTTGACCGCCACCTGCACTACCTCCAGCAATAGGAGTGACTTTACCATTGTAGGCATCTAATCCAGGGTATAATTTTTCCCAATAGTAATCTTTTTCCGGACCTAGAAAACCTAGAACTAAAAATATTAGTGCTTCGGTTGAAAGCCCCGCAATAAGGAGTTCACTAGCTCCATCCCAACTTTCAAGTTTAAACAATGCCCCTACCAATACTACTGCTGCTCCAAGACCTATGAGAAGATTTTTAAAATATTTAAATCCTTTTGATTTGATTAAACTCATTACTTTATTTTTTAATTATTAACATTTTCATTAAAAATCATTAATGGACCTTCCTAAGAAGGTGAGTACATTTCTAAAACCTATATAGGATTTGGTAGTATCTTGATATTCCCAGTTTCGTGTTCCCGTTTGTAGATAATAAGCAACGTCTTTCCAAGAACCTCCTCTTACTACTTTTCTTTTATAAGATTCTGGGTCATTTTCATTAGCATCATATCTAACGTCCGGATTAAGGTCGTGCATGAATTGATAAGCGTTTTCTTCAAAAGCGGTACTGGTCCATTCAGCTACATTTCCAGCCATATTGTATAATCCGTAATCATTTGGGAAATAGGCATCTGCTTTAACAGTATAGAAACCTCCATCTTCCGGATAATTTCCACGACCTGGTTTGAAGTTGGCCAAAAGACATCCTTTTCCGTTTCTTACATAATATCCTCCCCAAGGAAATGGAGCTAAATCTCTACCCCCTCTTGCAGCGTATTCCCATTCATGCTCAGAGGGTAATCGAAAATCTTCAGTATTTATATCATCTCCTTTCGATTCATTCCAGAGTTGAGTTCTCCAATGGCTGAAAGCGGTAGCCATGTGCCAATCTACTCCTACAACTGGATAATCATCATAGGATGGGTGGCTAAAATAATTTCTTGCCATGGGCTCGTTATAGCTATAGGCAAAATCTCTAATCCAAACTAGTGTATCTGGATATATTTGAACCCTCTTTTTTCTAATAAAATCACGTCTTCTTTGAGAACCATCACTTTTAGCTGCACCTTGCCAATCATACCACTCGTATTCGTAAACTAGTTTTTCTACGGCCAGTTCTCTTTTGCCAGAAAATCTATCGGGACCTTGATAATAAAGGTCTTCTAAGGTTTCATCTGCCCAATCAATTTCATATTCCCAATCAATCCGCTCCTCTCCAGTTACTTCATCTTCAATAAAGTGGTCCAAATAAGTATGTGCCCAATATTCAGTAACCCATTTCACGAATTGTCGATACTCATTATTTGTGATTTCAGTATCATCCATGTAAAAACCTTGAATAGAAATTTCTTTGGGTCTTTGCACAAAAGTATTGGCAATATCTTGATCGCTCGGACCAACATGTAGCGTTCCAGAAGGAACATACACCATTCCGTAAGGATTAATTCCTTTCCAGGATGGTCTGTCTTGGACACCAACTAACTCCCCAGATTGTTTCTGACCACAAGATGTCATGAACAACAATAGCACAAATGCACTTAAATGGATTACTCTTCTCATATCAAAATTTAGGTTTTCCTAAGTGTTTTTCAATTAAACCGCTAATATAGTTTGTTTGATTTGTTTGAGGCAAAAAAACCATGCTCTCATTCAAAAATTCAAGACGAAAAACGTCCATGTGTTAAAAAATAGTATTTGACTTAAAAATAATTTTATAAAAATCTTGGACTATAAATAATTCTTGGTGGGACTCCTCCTCCAATTCTTTTGTTTATATTAAAGTTTAAACCAATTTCATGACTGCCACCCAAGGAGTTTGAAAATGAAGATATTCCGCTATCATAGCCGTAGAAAAGTTTCCATTGATCATTTAATTTAATCCCTCCTTGAAGCATCAAAGCGTCTATTTCGGTGATCCCTCTCACCCCAATTCCGAGCATTATATTTTCATTAATCTGGAGTCCGGTATTGATTAATATTTGATGTTGTTCCAAATTGGATAATAAGGCTGCGTTACCAATAAGACCAAACTTTGAGTTTAACTCGTGATAATACCTCCCGTAGAGGTGAAGGGTGCGTTCAAAAGTAAAAGAATAATCATTGACATCAGCAATAGGGGCGTTTAGGTTGGTTATAGAAAGTCCTCCTTCCCATCCTCGAGAGCGATAATACATTCCAAAATCGACAAATATTGCAGTAGCGTTTTCTTGTTGTAAAGACAGAATCTGATCGTTATGATTAAATGGAGAGCCGTCAGAATACTGTCCTGAAGGCGTTCTGTAACCATTTCCATCTATTGTTCTTTGATAAAATCCCACTCCTAAGCCAACACTTAAAGATTGTTCCGTACTGCTTGTTAGATAATAACTGTATTGGATAGAAGTTCTAGTATCTTTTCTCAAACCAGTTTGATCAGATTCAAATATTATTCCCAAACCCCCATTTACTAAGTCATAAGGCATGTGTGCGGTTATCACTTGTTGTTTTGGATTACCCAAAATGCCAATCCATTGATTTCTAACTACACCAGTAATACTTAGTGAATTATCTAATCCTACATATCCCGGGTTAATATTGGTCAAATTTTCAAAATAAAGGCTGTAGGTAGGACGCTGCTGTCCACGCAATGACACAGTTAGCAATAAAAACAGGGCTATTAATCGAGTCATATTGGAATAATAGTTTTTTTTCTTAAATGTTCATTGGCGACAATATAGTAAAACAATATTTTAAAAAACGGTTTGTTTAAATTAAAAACAAACAAAAAGTTTATTTAATATATTTTTATAAACAAAAAGTGTTATATTTGTATTAACTAAACTGAAAATTATGGAAGCAACCACTAATAATCACGTAATAGAATGGAAAGTTAGTATGCCTAGTTCGAAGTCAAAATCCAAAAGATTAATAATCAATTGGATGGTTGTTAAAAAAATTTTTATACCTGTATTGCTCTACAGTTGGATTTATTTTAATGATTTCACTTGGAGTATACCTATCGGTAAAAATTTCCTGACAGTTCTTGCCACTAGTAGTGAAGAGTTAATCGAAGATTGGTCTATTACTTGGCCTCATGAGCAGTATTGGGAGATAGATGACGAACTTGCCAGGAGTTTTATTCAAAATAACACTTCAATAGTTCAATCTTTAGAAATAGAGAATCAAATCCCAGCTGGAGTTCAGATGGCTATTGGTTTATTCAATATTCAGAATTTCAATAGCTATTCGTCCGAAAAGCCTAAAACTTCTTCTTGGACGAATCAAAGGCGGATTTCTCAAAAATGGAAAAATCAGGGTAGAGCAATTAGTCATCTTTTTTTAGAAAAGGGACAGATTCCAAATAGTCGGGAAGATTGGTATCAAAAAGTGGTGGAGCACTTTAATCTTAAATCTGAAGGGGCAGGTTTTTTAGTTCAAAACCTTATAGCTTTTTATGATTTGAAAAAATTAGACCAGCAAAAAAGTTAATTAAAAAAATATTCATTACGGATTTTGGTTTTCTCTGTTTGGTAAATGGAGGCTTTTATAGGCCTCCATTTCTTTTTGAAACTAATATTGATTCGAATTGGTTTACCTTTGCAATGTGGAAAGAATTCTATGTTTAGACTATGGTAAAGTAAGGACTGGAATCGCGGTAACCGATCCCCTTAAGATTACTGTTAGTCCATTAGAAACGGTTCTTACTCATGATTTAAAATTTTTTTTGGACGATTACTTCAAACACGAAAAGGTAGGGACTATTGTCATAGGTTATCCTATTAAGCTCGATGGAACCAAAAGTGCAACTACTCTTATGGTGGATGAATTTATACGATTATTAGATAAGTGGTACCCATCAAAAAAAGTGGACCTAATTGACGAACGATTATCATCTATTGAGGCCAATAAAGTTCTTATCCAATCAGGGGTTAAAAAATCTAAACGAAAAGAAAAAGGTTTAATTGACAAGATATCAGCAGTAATATTGTTGCAATCCTATTTAGAAAGAAATAAAAAATGATTTTACCAATATATGGCTACGGTCAAGCAGTACTAAAAAGGGTGGCTGAGGAGATTCCTCGAGATTATGAAGGTTTAAAAGATTTAATCGAGAATATGTGGGAAACCATGTATAATGCTAATGGTGTTGGATTAGCCGCTCCTCAAATAGGTTTATCCATTAGACTGTTTGTAATTGATACAACTCAAATGTTTAAAGACAAGGATAAAGGGTTTAAAAGAGTGTTTATAAATGCCCAAAAAGTAGAAGAGACTGGAGCAGATTGGGGTTACGAAGAAGGATGTTTGAGTATTCCAGATGTGCGGGGAGAGGTTGACCGTCCTGAATCTATTGTTTTGAGATCCATGGACGAAAATTTTAACGAAAGTATTGAAACTTTTGATGGAATTAATGCAAGGGTGATTCAACACGAATACGATCATACTGATGGAGTATTGTTTGTCGACAAACTTTCACCAGTTAGGAAGCGATTAATCCGAGGTAAATTAGCTGGTATGTTGAAAGGGAAAGTGACTCATGACTATAGAATGAGGTGGAAGTGATTATTTCCTTCCAAAATCAGCAGGTATTTCCCCCCAGGAACTAGTTTCCCACTTTACAATTGGGTTTTTATAAGAATTGGTTTTTAACCAGTTTTCTGCTCTTTTTATTACCTCTTTCAGTGGCACACTTTTTTCTCCTTCAATCTTTGTATTGCATTTTTTTTTGTTAACCCATAGGATCGCAATTTTTGAGTCAGAGTAAATGGGTTTGGGGGAATTGTTTTTTTGACAAAAAGCAAGGGCGTGCACAATAGCAAGAAATTCACCAATATTATTGGTTCCAGTTTCAAATTTTTGATGAAAAATTTCTTTATTAGCCGGAAATTCAATCCCTCTATACTCCATAAATCCTGGATTTCCGCTACAAGCAGCATCTACGCATATAAAATCAGTTAGTCCCTCTGGTAACCCAACGGCATGAACAGTTGATTTTTTTCTTGTGATAGATGCATCATAACCACTATAAAATGCGCTTTTAGCTTCCTCTAGGCTATTAAAGGACTTATACTGAGCATCGGGATATCCTTTAACTCTTTCTAGGCACTTTTCCCAAGAATCTGCAATTCCAGGTTCAGTTCCCTTCCAGACTACGTAAAACTTTCTTTTTTTTGCCATTCAATTGACATTTAAATTAAGACAAAGATGAGAATAATTGAAACCCATGCTCATTTATATCTGAAAGATTTTTCTGAAGATGTAGACCGAGTAATAGAAAATGCAATAGAAATTGGAGTAGAAAAGTTTTACTTACCCAATATAGACGAAATAAGTCTGGGAGGGATGGTAAAATTATGCAAAAAATATCCAGCACACCTTTTCCCTATGATTGGAATCCACCCCTGTTCAGTCAAGAAAAATTTTGAGAAGCAATTGGATGCTATATTTAATCGTAGCAAAGAAGCTCCCTTTTGTGCGGTTGGGGAGATAGGGATTGACTTATACTGGGACCAATCCTTGAGAGAGGAGCAAATTCAAGCATTTAAAAGGCAAGTGGAATGGGCTGTTGAATGGAGTTTACCTATAGTTATTCATTCTAGAGAGGCGACAGATCTAATTATAGAGTGTTTGGAGAAATGGAATTATAATCATTTGAAGGGGATTTTCCATTGTTTTACTGGCACTGAGCAGCAAGGGAGAAGAATAATGGATTTGGGATTTTATCTAGGAATAGGTGGGGTAGTTACATTTAAGAATGGAGGGTTGGATAAAGTCCTTCCAGCATTAGGTACTAGTCATTTGGTTTTGGAAACTGATGCACCGTATTTAAGCCCAGTTCCTAATCGAGGGAAGCGCAACGAACCCATTAACTTGATTTTTATTGCTGAAAAGTTGGCACAAATTTTTAATTGTTCAAAAGAAGAAATCGCAACAATTACTCGGGAGAACAGTGAAAAAGTTTTTCAAAACTAGTTTGGGAGTAAAAATTTGACAATTAAAATTTTTTAAAATCAAAAGTCTCATTAAATTGAGCCTCAGGATTATCACTGTTGTGAAAATTTAATTTTGATTTATAGTTTCTTTTTGTAAAATTTGCAATGCCTGTGAACTTTTTTGGCTGACGTGCCAATTAATTTTTCAGACTAAAGCGAAAGCAAAGGGCGGGCAAAGATGGAATAACTGGAGAGGTGGCCGAGTGGTTGAAGGCGCACGCCTGGAAAGTGTGTATACCCTAACCGGGTATCGCGGGTTCGAATCCCGCTCTCTCCGCTGGTTTTGTTAATTTTATTTTTATTTAATTTTTTAAAAGAACAATCGTAAAACCTTATTGACTATGCGAAAATTACTTTTACTGCTTCTAGTTTTTGGTTTGGCAGTAACCTCCGGAAACGTATATGCTCAGGACGAGCAGGCTGGTGACCAAACAGAAGGAACCGTTATGGAAGAAGGTACAGAGGAAGGGATGGGCGAAGCCGAAGGAATGATGGAAGAAGAAGCACCTGCTCCTGTTCAAGCTGCTACTGAAGTTGAGCCTGCTGCTGATTTAACCGGTTACCAAGTTTTAAAGAAATATTTTATTGACGGAGACTGGAGGTTCATGAGTTTTGTATTGGTTTGTTTAATTCTTGGTCTTGCTTTTTGTATTGAGAGGATTATAACTCTTAACATTGCCACCACCAATACAGACAAGTTGCTCTCTAGTGTTGATGAGCGTCTTAAGTCTGGAGGTGTTGAAAGTGCAATGGAAGTTTGTAAAGCAACTCCTGGACCAACAGCCTCTATTATGTATGAAGGATTAAAAAGCTCTAGCGAAGGTGCTGAAGCAGTAGAAAAATCTATTGTTGCTTACGGTAGTGTCCAAATGGGACTTTTAGAAAGAGGTTTGGTATGGATTTCACTTTTCATTGCCATTGCGCCTATGCTTGGTTTCATGGGAACGGTAATTGGTATGATCCAAGCCTTCGATAGAATTGAAGCAGTAGGTGATTTATCACCATCGGTTGTAGCAGGTGGTATTAAAGTGGCCCTTTTAACTACAGTTTTTGGTTTGGTAACTGCTATTATTCTTCAGATTTTTTACAATTACATCGTTAACAAAATTGATGGTATTGTAAATAAAATGGAAGATGCTTCTATTGCTTTAGTAGATATCATGGCTAGTAATAATTTGTTTAAATAATCTTTAAGTTACCCAATATGTATAAATTTTTAGTCGACAACGGACAAAGACTTGCTTTCGGTGTAGGCATTGGGGTAACTGCTTTATTTCTGATAGTCTCTTTATCAGGAATGGATAGTTTTTCCATGCTCCCCGAAGAAGAGCAATTCACTACTGGTATTTTTGATGTAGGGATCAAAGGAGCCCTAGTATTGGTAGTTTTGGCTGCCATATCTATGGTTGGATTTGGCTTGTCTCAAATACTTGGAAATTTTAAAGGTTCTATGATTGGAATCTTAGGATTTGGTGCCCTTTTAGCTATCTTTTTTGTGTCTTTTTCCATGTCACCAGGAGAAGCTACCGGAGCAATTGCTGAATCAATAGAAAGAACTGGATCTGATATCAGTGCAAGTAACCTCAAGTTTATCGGAGGCGCTATTGCAACTGCTGTTTCCTTAGTTTTAGTTGCAGCTGCTTCATTTGTTATATTCGAGATTAGAAACTTCTTTAAATAAAGTTCCATGGCAAAAAAAAGTACAAGGGACAGAATGAAAAACGAAATCAATGCCGGTTCGATGGCAGATATCGCATTCTTGCTCCTTATATTCTTCCTAGTTACTACAACAATCGTTGAGGACAAAGGTATTACTGTTAAGTTGCCACCCTGGTCTGAAGAAGAACCCGATATCACCAAATTGAAAGAACGCAATGTTTTTTCTGTTCTTGTAAATGCTCAAAACCAAATTCTGGTTAGAGGAGAGCTGACAAGAGTAAGGGAACTGAAGGATTTAGCTAAGGAATTTATAGCTAACCCAAGTAAGAGAGAAGATATGGCTGAAAAGCCAACAATGGCCATCATTTCTCTTAAAAATGATAGGGGTACTAATTACAGAACTTATCTTGAAGTTTACAACGAACTAAAAGCCGCCTACAATGAACTATGGAACGAATTGAGTTTGAGGAAATACGGCGTGCCTTATACTGAAGAGATGCCAACAGCATACAAAAGAGAGATTAGAGGAGAGATTCCATTGGTGATTTCTGAAGCAGAACCGACCAATTTTGGTGAAGAATAAGTTGTCAAACAGAAAAAATAAACATTATGTCAAAATTTTCTAAAAAAAGAGGGAAATCAGATCCTGAAGTTTCAACTGCTTCTTTACCAGATATTATTTTCATGCTTTTGTTCTTTTTTATGGTGGTTACTGTATTAAGGGACTCTGAATTAAAAGTAAGCGTTAACACGCCTTTTGCTTCAGAACTGCTTAAGCTTGAAGAGAAATCATTGGTAAATTACTTATACATTGGTAGACCGGTAAAAAAGTTTCAAGATGTATATGGAACTAAGCCAAGAATGCAGTTGGGGGATAAATTTGCTGATATAGCTGAAATCCCACTTTTCCTTGAGAAGCACAAAATTAAGGTGCCAGAAGCTAAAAGACCTAGAATAACTTCTTCTCTTAGAGTTGATGGAGATGTTACCATGGGTATTGTTCAAGATGTAAAAACTCAGTTGAGAAAGTCTGGACAATTAAAAGTGAACTATTCAGCTAAAAAACGTCCTAATTAATCTTTATTACAAGGACTACATAAATGGAGGGGTTTTAATTAGAAATAATTAAGACCCTTCCTTGCTTTACCGAAGTCGGTTGGTATTGTTTATTATCTTTTGATCTTTTTTAATATTCTTAATTGCTAAAAATAGGATCCCTAAAAAAATAAAAATGGTAATTCCTGTCCAAATTGGTTTTACCTCAGTATTAAAATTGATCACTAAATATATCTGAGCAAATAAAAAAGTTAATCCTGCAAATGTGGATAGGATTATTTGCATTCTTCTATTTTTGTAACTAACAATCCCTAGAAACAATAAAATTATGGTACTAATCCAACTCATTTGAAGTACGTTAGATGGTAGAGCGTAATTTTGGAACCAAGAACCAATTCCTATAACCATTCCAATTAATAGGTAAATACTTTGAATTCTTTGAATCATCTTTTTTCTTTCAAATATAGAATGTTCCGTGGAAGCTAACAATTTAAGTTATTGGGAGGCCAAATCCCTAATTCCTAAAGCTGATATTTTTATTTTAGGTGGCGGCTTAGTTGGCCTTTCCGCAGCTATTTCCTTAAAGGAGAAGAATTCAAAATTAAAGGTTTGTGTTCTAGAAAAATTTGTTATTCCTCAAGGTGCTAGTTCAAAAAATGCTGGTTTTGCTTGTTTTGGAAGTGTTTCAGAAATTCTAGATGATTTGAGTACGTCCTCGGAAGACGAAGTAATTACCCTTATTAAATCTAGATGGGAAGGACTGCAGATTTTGAGATCTAGGTTGGGAGATACTTCCATTGGATATGAACCTGTAGGTGGCTTTGAAGTATTTAGAAAAGAGGATAAAAGGGAATATTTTGACTGTATGGATAAAATTGATTATTTGAATATATTGGTAGAGGATCAATTTAACTTGAATAATTGTTTTTCTATTTTAAAAAACGAACCTGGTAACCTTAGTTTGAAACCAGTCAGTGGCTTGATTTATAATAGATTGGAAGGTCTTATTGATACTGGTAAAATGCTGAATGCTTTAATACAAAGGGCTAAAGATTTATCTATTATTTTACTTTATGGGATTTCAATTGATCAAATCATCTATTCTGAAAATGATGAAAAACTATACTTGAGAAGTAATTTAGGTTGGATTTTACCTGTATCTAAGTTAATTGTGGCCACTAATGGTTTCACTTCACAACTTCTCCCGAATCTTGAAATTGAAGCGGTACGAAATCAAGTTTTGGTAACCAGTCCTATTCAAGGGCTGCAGTTAAGAGGTGGTTTTCACTTAAATAAAGGGTATGTCTATTTTCGCAATATTAATAATCGTATTTTAATAGGTGGTGGTCGTAATATTGATTTTCAAGGAGAAACCACCCATCAATTTGGAACTACCCCAATAATAATGGATTATCTTAAGAATTTGATGAAGGAGCTTTTTCAGATAGATGAGCCTTATCAATTTGATTATAGTTGGAGTGGAATTTTAGGGGTAGGTGCATCTAAAACTCCTTTGGTAAAGAGATTAAACCAAAATTTGATTATTGGGGTTAGATTAGGTGGAATGGGTGTTGCGTTAAGTTCAAAAATAGGAATGGAATTGGCGGATCTAACTCTTGATTCATGAAAAAAGGGTTGTTGTTTTTAATAGTTTTCCTTTCTCTAATAGAGGGTTGGTCTCAAGATGTGGAGACCAATAGGATTAAAGTAGAACATGCTGATAATTATTCATTTCAAATCAATGGTAAAAATCAAGTTCAGACTTTAGTTGGACATGTTGTTATGAGTCATAAACAAGCTGTTCTTCATTGCGATAGTGCGACTATTTGGAATGAAAGTCAGGTAGAAGCGAATGCTAACGTGGTCATTACCCAGGGGGATTCCATAACTATTTATGCGGATCGCCTCAACTATAATTCGGAAACCGAAACAGCAAAATTATTGGGTAACGTAGTTTTAGTTTCTGATGATAAAAAATTATTTACCTCTTCTTTAAATTATCAGTTAAATACTAAAGTTGCGGAGTATAACGTACGTTCCTCTATTCAAACAGATAGTATTGTATTGTCTTCAGAATCGGGAATTTATTGGGTGAATAATAAGGAAGCACACTTTTATAATGAGGTTTATGTTGAGCATGAGGATTTTCAGCTATTTTCGGATACGGTACAATATAAATTTGAAATAGAGTTGGCTTCATTTTTAGGGCCTTCCATCTTTATAACCCAAGATAGTTCAAACCTTTATGCTGAGGGAGGAAGCTATGATCAGAAGACAAAATTCGCCTCTTTTTTTGATAATGCCGTATATACAGACTCAATTAGAATAGCCCAAGCTGATTCGATTTTGTATTGGCAAATAGATCGCCAAACTTATTTATCCGGAAAGGCTTCTATTAGGGAGGCAGGTAGGCAAATTAATGGAGATTCGATTTTTATTAATCAATTAAATAAGCAATTTGATGCAAAAGGTAATGCACAGGTAATCGATCAATCGCAAGAGATATCTGCGCATGAAATTCGAATCGACGATATTTTGGGCATGGGTTGGGCAACTGGAAAGGTACAATGGGTAGATACTTCAGCTGGTATGAGAATATCCTGTGATACTGCCCATTTAACCAATCGTGGTTTGTCTATCCAAGCTTATAATCAACCTTTTTCTAGGCCTTTGTTGGCTTTAAATATGGAAGGTGATACTTTATATCTTGGAGCGGATACTCTTTTTGCGATTTCTCAGGTAGATACTACTATTGAAGATACCTTAAGAACATTTCTGGCTTTTCATGATGTAAGAGTTTTTAAAAGTGATTTGCAATTGATTTGTGATTCACTCGAGTATGCTGAAAGGGAAGAACGATTTAGCTTTTATGAAAAGCCAGTCCTTTGGTCAGATACTAGTGCCTTTTATGCTGATTCGATTTTTATGTTACTTTCAGATAAAACTGTAGATCATCTGGAGTTATTGGGAAATGGATTTATGATTAATTCTGCTGATGAAATTCTTTTCAATCAAATTAAAGGGAGAGTGATTGATATTCATTTTCTCGAAGGGGATATTCATAAAGTTTGGGTAAATGGAAATGCTGAAACGATATATTATGTTTTAGATGAGGAAAACGCCTACATAGGTGTTAATCAATCCTCTAGTAGCAATATGGTTATTCAGTTTAAAGAAGGAGAGGTGGATGCCATCAAAAATTATAATGAAGTGGAATCCTATTTTATTCCTATTCAAGAGGCAGATCAAGAGGAACTAAAATTGGAGGGTTTTAGGTGGGATAATACCAATAGGCCCGTTGGAATTCTATCGTTAATAAAAACTAAAAGGCTATAATGATGAAATGGTTTTTTGTTTTCTTTTTATTTGCTTTTCATGTAGAGGTTACCGCTATGGAATCAGAGCAATTAGAAAAGGCTGCACAATTTTTTTCAGAAAACTCTTTTGAAAAAGCTGCCCATATTTATGAAGAATTGATTGAAACAAGTGGATCTTCCGCAGATCTTTATTACAATCTGGCGAATTGTTATCATAGACTAGGTGCTTTAGTTCAGGCGCGATTATATTATGAACGGGCTTTGATTTTGGATCCTAATGATTCATCAATAAGGAATAATCTTGAAATGTTAACCCTTCAATTAGAATCTGGTCAAGAGGTTTTGTTTACCTCCCTTTTTGATAAAGTCTCATTTGAATTTTCAGGATGGTTAAGTGCTGAAAAATGGGCGTTTCTTTTTACTATTTCTAGTTGGTTGGTATTGGTCCTTGGTTTATTATGGCTATTTGCATCAAGTAGGCCTATTAAAAAAGTAGGATTTTATTTTGGAATATTTGGCCTTATCGTTTCATTATTATCATTTTCCCTAGGAAGTATTCGTTCCAGATATGAAAATAACAGCAATTACCATATTACACTAAATAAGAAAGGAGCTAAGATTTACTTAGCTCCTGATATTTTAAGTCCTGTAATTGATAATATTCCTCAAGGTAAAAAATCCCTTCTTATAGATTCCTTGGATACTTGGTACAAGGTATGGCTTGAAAAAGATATTCAAGGGTGGGTTAAGAAAGAGGACGGCGAGAAAATTTAATTTTCTTTGCCTCCTTTTAACTCATCTTGAAGTGCAACCAATTCATTCCACTGTCCTGCTGCAGCCATCTTCGCTTGTTTGGCCCAAGTTCCTGGGTCATGCATTTTATAACGACTGCCAGCTTCATCAAGTATAGATTGTAATTGATCAATTGAGGCATTTGCAAATGCTTCCCATGTATTAATCCCCGCTTGATTGAGTAAACCTTCGATTTTAGGACCTACTCCTTCAATTAACTTTAAATCGTCGGGAGCAACTTTTTTGCCGTTAGGCAAAGTAATTTTATCTCCGGATTTTACAGGTTCAGCTTTTTTAGGGGTTTTTGGATCAGCTACTTTTTGTGCTGCATTCGAAACCTCTTTAGCTACTTTACTTTTGTTTTCCGTTACTGGTATTCCTTCTGGTTGAATACTTACAAAAGTTTTATTGGATTTCTTCTTAGAGAAGACTACCGTCCCATCAATTGCAGCGTGCAAAGTGAAGTCTTTACCCATGTAAACGTGGTTTCCCGGGTGATATTTGGTTCCTCTTTGTCTTACGATTATGTTTCCAGCAATGGCTTCTTGACCTCCAAATAACTTGACGCCTAGTCTTTTACTTTTACTGTCTCTGCCATTATCTGTACTACCTACACCTTTTTTATGTGCCATTTCACTATTCTTTTAAGCTTTGATTGAATCTATTTTAATCTTGGTAAAACACTGTCTGTGACCATTCTTTACCCGGTAACCCTTCCTTCTCTTTTTCTTAAAGACAATTACTTTGTCTCCTTTTTGATGGTTTAAAACAGTTGCACCAACGGATGCCTTGTTCAATAACGGCTTGCCTACAGAAACTTTTCCGTCTTTATCCAACAACAATATGTCAGAAAATGTGACTTTGTCTCCTTCCGCGGCTTCTAACTGGTGGACGAAAATCTCTTGACCTTCCTCGACTTTGAATTGCTGACCAGCTATCTTTACGATTGCGAACATGTGAGATAATTTTGTTTATTATTTAATTGACCCGCAAAAATAAGAATTTTTAGAGACAATTAAAATTATCCTGGTCAAATAAGTGTTTTCAAAGTAAAATTAAATACTTTTTTTTCTTCTTCTCTGAGGACAGTTAATTTGATTTTTTTTCCTGGTTTCTTCTTGAGTTTGTTTCTAATAGAATATAAAGTGAGCAACCCACTTGGCCAATGATTAACTTTGAGTATTAAGTCTCCAGCTTTAACTCCTGCTAAAGCTGCAGGACTATTGGGAATTACTTTATGAACATAAAATTCTTTGAGTTCTGGCCCACCTGCAATAAGAATTAATCCAGATTGATCAAACTTTATTTTTTTATTGAATTTTCTGTGAGGTTTAAGGTACACCTCACCCTTAACGTAATCAATAATTATGGTAAATCTTTGTAGAATCAAATTACCCAGTATTCCGTTAGGGGCGTTTTCCCGTATTTCTGAAATTGTAGTATCAATTTCTTGGAAATTGGTAGTTAACTCATTGAAAAATAATTGGTCATTGATCTTAAATTGTTGAATTCTGCCTAGATAACCTTCTAAATACCCACCAAGACCGAATCCTATTGGATTAATGATGGTCTTGGACGGAGGGGTTAAAGTAGAATCCGAATTGGTATAAACCAACATTGAAAGTCCAGCTCCTGTATCTAAAAGTAATTTTAATGGTATTTGACTTTTATCCTCCATAGTGGCAAATCCATTGATATAGGGCTTGGATTTATAAAATTCACATTGAACTTTTTGGTATCCTTTCTTGAGATGTTTTTCTAGACGTTCGTGATTGATTAGAGTTAGTATTCTCTTTCGATAGTTGATTTTGACCGAAAAAGTTCTAAAAATATCTGCACCTAAAATCCCATGAATTTTTAAACCGGTATATTTTTCAAATTGAAAATAGTCTTGATCCAAAACTAAAATAGGTTTGTTCTTGACTTGAAATTTACCCATGAGTAAATCAATACTTTGTACTAAGTAAGCTTTCAATATGGTACTCTGGTCAGCTCCAATTACCTTAAACTCTCGACTGTATGGTAGCTGTAGAATATCTGATATATTCTTATCAATCAACAGACTCTGCTCTGAACCAGTATCAAAAATGAAATTCAAAGGTATGGTATTGTCAAAAAGGACTGAAAGTATAACGAAGTTTTGCTCTAGTTCAAAAGGGATTTCCAATTTGGAGGTAATGGGTTCAAGTTTTAACGACCTGTTTTGTCCGACTAAATTGGATAACCCCAATAACAGCAACCCTAACAACCAAGAACGTTTACTTCCCATTCCATTTTTTTTAGATAAACGGTAATCCCTGTTCAGGTGTTTTTTGATTTTAAAAATGATTAATATCAATAGGCCTTTGAATATAAACTCTTAATTTTAAGTCAAGTTTCAAAATTTTTAAAATATGCGATTGTTAAATACTATTATAGTTATAGGGGTCATTGGATTAGCTGGATGTAAATCTGAAAAAGCTAGTTTGGAATTGGTTAAAAACCAACCGTCTTACCTCCATGAAATGGTTCATCAATTATCTGATGTTATTGTTCATGATATATTTTCACCTCCGGTAGCTTCTAGAATCTACGCCTATGCCAGTATTGCTGCATACGAAGCTAACGCGATGGGAGATCCTAGTTATCGGTCCTTAGCTGGACAAGTAAATGGGCTAAAGGAGATTCCAGAACCACAAGAAGGAGTGACCATTAATTTTGCATTAGCCTCCATAAAAGCTTTTTTAGATGTTGGTAAAGAATTAATTTTTTCAGAGCATCAGATGGAGGAATTTGAGGTGGATTTGATGAATCGTATTAAAGCTGAAGGTATTTCTAATAAAATTTTCCGCAATAGCATAGCATACGGTCAGCAAGTTGCCACTCATATTTTACAATGGGCTTCTAAGGATATGTATAGTCAAACTAGAACCTATCCTAAGTTTGCCGTCAATCAAAATCCAGCTCGTTGGCAGCCCACTCCTCCCGACTATATGGATGGAATTGAGCCCCATTGGAATGAAATACGACCATTGGTTATTAATAGTGCTCAGCAATTTGCTCCTCCTCCTCCGACACCCTTTGATATGACTCCCAACAGTCCCTTTTATCAAGAAGTGATGGAGGTGTATCAAGCTTTGGATGGTGCCGATAGAGAAGAAAGAATTGCTATTTCCAAATTTTGGGATTGTAATCCTTATGTTTCGCAGCATATTGGACACGTGATGTACGCTATTAAAAAAATTACACCAGGTGGACATTGGATGGGAATTGTAGGGGTGGCTTGTCAAACGGCCGAAGCGGATTTTAGTAGTTCGATAGAGGCTTATGCGATGACTTCTATTGCCCTATTTGATGCATTTATAAGTTGTTGGGATGAAAAATACAGAAGCAATTTAATTCGACCAGAGACAGTGATCAATAAATATATAGATGAAAATTGGGTGCCCGGATTGCAAACTCCCCCATTTCCCGAATACACCAGCGGACACAGCGTGATATCTAGAGCCTCAGCTATTGTATTGACCCATTTATTCGGGGAAGAGTTTCCCTATGAAGATACAGTAGAACTGGAATTTGGTCTTCCTGCTAGAAAATATAAATCTTTCATAGAGGCATCCGAAGAAGCAGCTTTGAGTAGATTATACGGCGGAATTCACTATATGCCAGCCATCAAATATGGGGTGGAACAAGGCGAGCAAGTAGGTAAGTGGATCGTATCGAATATTCAAACTAAGGAAATAGTCCAATAAGAATGAAATTAAAGCAAGTTGGCTTTTTTTTAGGTCCTCTATTATTTGTCGCTTTTAGACTTATTCCCGGCCCAACAGTGATTACAGTTGATGCTTGGAAGGTACTTGCATTAGGGGTATTGATGTTAGTCTGGTGGATTACAGAAGCTGTTCCTATACCTGTGACGGCCATTTTGCCCATGATTTTCCTGCCTATTTTGGGTATTTACGATCTTAAAACTGCTGCAGCTCCTTATGCTAATCCCATCGTCTATTTATTTATGGGAGGATTCATGTTAGCTCTGGCAATGGAAAAATGGAATTTACACCGAAGGATTGCGCTTAACATAGTCAAAATAACCGGAACTAACGCCAATGGAATAATACTCGGGTTTATGGTAGCTACCGGATTTATGAGTATGTGGATCAGTAATACTGCAACTACGATAATGATGCTACCTATTGCTTTGTCGGTGATAGATTTATTAACTTCTCAATCTAGGGGTCCATCCTCAAAGGGGATTCGTTATTTTTCTTTAAGTATTATGTTAGGAATTGCATATGCTGCTAATATTGGAGGGACAGCCACCATTATCGGAACCCCACCCAATGTTGTTTTTGCTGCTTTTATGCTGGAAACCTATCAAATAGAGATGACCTTTGCAAAGTGGATTGTTTTAGGCTTGCCCTTTGCAATAATTTTAATTTCGATAGCTTATTTTTTAATTGTTAAAGTTATTTTTCCCACTAGACTTGGAAATTTTGAAGAAGCAGGTCCTTTAATCGAAGGCCAGATTAGAGCTTTGGGTAAAATGTCTTTGGGAGAAAAGCGGACCTTAATCATTTTTTTATTAACGGCATTTAGTTGGGTTTTTCGGTCTAAGATAAATGTATGGGTAGATTGGTTGGAGTTATCAGATACTTCTATTGCCTTACTTTCCACTTTAGCCCTATTTATGGTACCTGTTAATTTTAAAGAAAACCTTTTTGTCTTAGATTGGAAAGCAACGGAGAAATTACCATGGGGAATTTTATTGCTTTTTGGTGGAGGATTGAGTTTGGCTGGAGCTTTATACGAGGTAGGCTTAGTAGACTATGTTGGATCATTCTTTAAAGGGAAAGACAACTTTGGTTTCCTAATTGCCATTGGATTAACAGCGGTATCCCTATTTCTTACCGAGGTGATATCCAACGTGGCTTTGGTAACTATTTTTTTACCTGTTGTGGGGGGAATTGCCATTGGATTGGGAATTTCACCTTTGTTGATTTGTATTCCCGTCACTTTAGCTGCTAGTTGTGCCTTTATGTTACCGATGTCAACCCCTCCAAATGCCATCGTTTTTGCTAGTGGTCATTTGTCGGTTACTCAAATGGCTAAGGCGGGTTTACTCATAAATATCATAGCTATTTTATTAATTGCACTTTTTAATCAAACATTGGTACTTTGGCTTTTTCAAGCCAATGGATAATATGAGCTGATTTTAGACGCCTTACGGCAAAAGGGTAAATGAGTGGTGCTGTGAAGTGCCGAAAAAATGTTCATGGGATGATTGAAGAAATCAAACAAAAAACGAGGGAGTTATATCCTAGGTTATTGACTATTAGAAGGCACCTTCATCAATATCCTGAGCTTTCCTTTCAAGAAAAAAATACGGCCCTATATATACAGAAACTTTTGGATGAAAATGGAATTCCATTTGTTGCTGGGGTAGGAGGAACAGGTATTGTAGCCACTATTATTGGGGAAAAAGAAGAGTATGAAAAAACCATTGCGCTAAGAGCGGATATGGATGCATTGCCTATTGATGAGCAGAATGAGGTGTCCTATAAATCCAAACACCCAGGTATTATGCACGCTTGTGGCCACGATGTCCATATGACCTCTTTATTGGGGGCACTTTTTACTCTGAATGAATTAAGATCTAAATTCGCTGGTAAAGTCAGATGTATCTTCCAACCAGGCGAAGAGTTATCTCCAGGAGGTGCTTCTTTGATGATTAAGGAAGGAGTATTAGAGAACCCTGAACCCATTGGCATTATCGGACAGCATGTATATCCCACACTCAAAGCAGGGCAAGTGGGGTTTAGATCGGGAATGATGATGGCTTCTTCGGACGAATTGGAAATTCATATACGCGGTAAAGGTGGTCATGGTGCGGTTCCGCATCAAGCAGTTGACCCTATTCTTATTGCATCACATGTGATAACTGCTTGTCAACAAATAGTTAGTAGAATTGGTAATCCCGCAATTCCTACCGTGTTAAATATTGGCAGCATTCAATCCGTTGGGGGAACATATAACGTCATTCCTGATGAAGTCCATTTAAAAGGTACCTTTCGGACATTTGATGAAAATTGGAGAAAAGAAGGGTTAAAAAGAATAAAAAAATTAATTGAAGGAATGGCAAGGAGTATGGGCGGGGATGCAGAGATTACCATTCGAAAAGGTTACCCATTTTTGGTCAATGAGGAGGGGTTGACTGAAAAATGTAGGAAATATGCTCAGGAATTTTTGGGTATCGAAAATGTCAAAGAATTACCAATGCGCTTGACTTCCGAAGATTTTGCCTTTTATACCCACATCATTCCAGGTTGTTTTTACCGTTTAGGTACAGATAATGAAGAAGGGGACTATAGTCATCAAGTTCACTCCGGTCAATTTAATATTGATGAAGAGGCGCTTCAAACTGGTGCAGGACTCATGGCTTGGTTGGCAATTTGTTCATTGAAAGATCAGTAATTCCTTTTTTCAATAAAATTGTTCAATTTTACATCGTATTAAATATTTTTTTAATCTAATAATTAGGTTATGCCTAAAGTATTAATCATTGATGATGAGTCTAGTATTCGCAGGACTTTGCGGGAAATTTTAGAATTTGAAAAATACGAGGTGACGGAGGCCACTGATGGTATGGAAGGGTTGGTGAAAGTAAAGCGAACCTTTTTTGATGTGGTTTTATTGGACATTAAGATGCCTAAAATGGATGGTATGGAGGTTTTGGAAAGATTAATGGTACTCTCTCCGGATTCCTCTGTTATTATGATTTCTGGCCATGGCACCATCGATACAGCGGTAGAAGCAGTTAAAATGGGTGCTTTTGATTTTATTTCGAAGCCGCCTGACTTAAATAGGTTGCTGATTACCATTCGTAATGCAATGGACAAAAGTAGTTTGATCACCGAAACCAAAAGCCTAAAAAGGAAAATAACAGGTGTAAAATTGGGTGAAATTATAGGTGAATCGCCAGCAATAAAAAAAATATTAGAGACCGTTGACAAAGTTGCCCCCACTGAAGCTCGAGTGTTGATTACTGGACCCAATGGAAGTGGTAAGGAATTAATTGCTAGGAGGTTACACTCAAAAAGTGAGCGGTCTGGAAGCCCTTTGGTGGAGGTTAATTGTGCAGCTATTCCTGCTGAATTAATAGAGAGTGAATTATTTGGGCACGAAAAAGGTGCTTTTACTACGGCTATCAAACAACGAATAGGAAAGTTTGAACAAGCAGATCAGGGGACATTGTTTCTAGATGAAATTGGAGATATGAGCCTTTCTGCACAAGCCAAAGTTTTGCGTGCATTACAGGAACATAAAATAACCCGGGTAGGAGGGGAGAAAGATATTAAAGTAAATGTAAGGGTTTTGGCGGCTACCAATAAAGACCTCAAAAAGGAAATTGAAGCAGGGAGGTTTAGAGAGGATCTCTATCACCGATTGGCAGTTATTATTGTTGAGGTTCCTTCTTTAAATGAACGCTCGGAGGATATTCCTTTGTTAATTGATCATTTTATTACACAAATCTGCGAAGAGTATGGAATTGGTAAAAAGAAAATAGAGGCAGAGGCTGTTGAAAAACTAAAAAAAGTGAGTTGGGGGGGCAACATTCGAGAACTGAGAAACGTAATTGAACGTTTGATCATATTAAGTGAACAAAAAATAATTCTGGATGATGTGATTCAGAATGTATGGAACCTAAAATAAATTCTATGAAGCATCATAATCAATACGCTGTAAGTCATTCTGGAGGTAAGCAAATGAAACAGTGGGGAAGACATCTTAAAGGGGAAAATTCCTGGACAATGTTTAAGGTCATCTCTGAGTTTGTCGAAGGTTTCGAAAGTATGAATGCCATAGGTCCTTGTGTTTCTATTTTTGGTTCAGCTAGAACTTCCCCAGATCATCCTTTCTACAAATTGGCATTGGATATTGCCAGATTGTTGACGGAAGAAGGATATGGTATTATTACTGGAGGAGGTCCTGGTATCATGGAAGCTGGTAATAAAGGGGCATCACTAGCTGGAGGAACTTCAGTCGGTCTAAATATTGATTTACCTTTTGAACAGGGTCACAACCAATATATTGATTACAATAAAAACCTAAGCTTTAGATATTTCTTTGTAAGAAAGGTAATGTTTGTTAAATACGCACAAGCATTTGTTGCACTTCCAGGCGGTTTTGGTACCATGGATGAATTATTTGAAACCCTCACTTTGGTACAAACCAATAAAATATCCAAAGTCCCCATAATTTTGGTGGGAAGTTCATTTTGGTCAGGACTCATTGGTTGGATTAAGGAAGTGATGTTAGAAAAGGAGCATAATATTAGCGAAAAAGATCTTGATTTGATGCCAATAACTGATGATCCAGAGGAAGTGGTAAGAATCATCAATGGATATTACGCAGAAAAATCATCTGAACTAGGTCCCAATTATGAGCTGTAAATTTATACGGTAAACCATCTTTTAATTAATTCGTACCTAATTTATTGAATCGTTTTCATAGTTTTATGAGAAAGAAAAGAAGAAACTATGAAAAAATATGTTTTGGCTATAGATGCGGGAACTACTAGCTCTAGGGCTATTCTTTTTGACCATAATGGACAACAAGTTGGAGTGGCCCAATATGAATTCCCTCAATATTTTCCAAAGGAAGGTTGGGTAGAACACGATGCTAACGAGATATGGGATACCCAATTGAGAGCCATCAAATCAGTTTTGGTGGAACAAGGGGTACAAGCATCAGAAGTCAGTGCAATTGGAATAACCAATCAGCGAGAAACTACCGTGGTTTGGGATAGAGAAACCGGCCAACCAGTGGGAAATGCAATTGTTTGGCAAGACCGAAGAACTGCTTCCACCTGTCAGGCGCTCACGGCAGCTGGCAAGGATAATGTTTTTCTACAGAAAACAGGATTGGTATTAGATGCTTATTTTTCTGGAACTAAAATAAAATGGATACTTGATCAAAATGCGGAATTAAAAGAAAAGGCTCATAATGGTGGATTAGCTTTTGGTACCATAGATTCATGGCTCATTTGGAATCTAACTGGTGGCAAACATCATATTACTGATGTCACCAATGCAAGCAGAACTCTTTTATTTAATATTCATACGCTGGAGTGGGATGAGGAGCTACTGAATATTTTAGAAATCCCTAAAAGTATGCTAGCAGAGGTTGCTGATTCTAGCCAAATTATTGGTCAAACGGAGGTTTCCTTATTGGGGGAGGCGATACCTATTGCTGGAATTGCTGGAGATCAGCAAGCAGCTTTATTTGGACAGTTATGTCTTCATCCTGGAGAGGTAAAAAATACTTATGGAACTGGTTGTTTTGCTATTATGAATACAGGTAATCAGCCTGTTCTTTCAAAAAATAAAATGTTAACCACCATTGGTTGGAAAATTGGGGATGAAGTAGTTTACGCCCTAGAGGGAAGCGTATTTATAGCTGGTGCATTAATCCAGTGGTTAAGAGACAACTTAGGAATTATTAAATCGGCTCCTGAGGTAGAAAACTTAGCAGCATCGGTAGATGATAATGGCGGGGTTACTTTTATTCCCGCCCTATCTGGACTGGGCGCTCCGCATTGGGATTCAGGGGCTACCGGCGCTATTTTTGGGATTACCCGAGGAACATCCAAAGGGCATATTGCAAGAGCGGCATTAGAGGCAATCGCATTGAGTTCAAGAGATATTATTGTTGCAATGGAAAAAGATGCAGGCACAAAATTCACCAATTTAAAGGTAGACGGAGGTGCTAGTAATAATAATTTACTTATGCAAATGCAAGCTAACTTGTTGGGTGAAAAGGTAATTAGACCAAAAATAACGGAGACAACGGCAATTGGTGCTGCTTTTTTAGCTGGATTAGCAACTGGTTTTTGGAAAGATATCCAAGCTTTGGAATCACTTTGGGAGGAAGAGCGGGTTTTTACTCCTAATCATCTTTTGGATACTAATAAGATTATTAAAAATTGGGAAAAGAATATAGCTAAAGTATTGACTCACTAATGATGAATAGAGAATCTCAAATTAAGGCGTTAGAAAGTTTTGATGGCGAATTTGACGTAATTATCATAGGTGGTGGTGCATCAGGGCTAGGAGTTGCGGTTGATTCTTCAAATAGGGGATATAAGACTTTATTAATCGAAAAATTTGATTTTGGAAAAGGAACCAGTTCGAGGAGCACCAAATTGGTTCATGGAGGTGTTCGATATCTTCAAAACGGGGACATTAAATTGGTATTGGAAGCCCTTCGTGAAAGGGGATATTTAATCAGGAATGCACCGCAGTTGGTTAAAAAGCAGGCATTTGTTATTCCAGTTTACCGAATTTGGCAAAAATATTTCTATGGAATAGGTCTCTTTTTATACGATTTTTTGGCTGGCAAACTAGGTTTTGGGAAAACTCAATTATTAGGTAAGCGGGAGACCATAAGTTATCTTCCAAATCTAAAAACAGATCATTTAAAGGGCGGAATCCTTTACTACGATGGGCAATTTGACGATGCTGGATTGGCTATATCTCTGGCCAAAACCGCTATTCATCAAGGCGCTTTTTTATTGAATTATCATGAATTGACTGATTTTGTAAAGGAAAATGAGAAAATAGTTGGTATTCGATTTAGGGATGTTTTAACGGGACAAGAGAAATTAGTTAGGGGGAAAGCAGTCGTAAATGCAACAGGAGTATTTTCAGACCAGGTTATCCAAATTGATCAACCTGATACTCAGCCGTCTATTAGACCTAGTCAAGGGGTACACTTAGTTTTCGATGCCTCTTTTTTAAAATCTTCAACAGCCCTGATGGTTCCCAAAACGACTGATGGAAGGGTACTCTTTGCGGTTCCCTGGATGAATTCATTGGTCGTTGGGACAACAGACCTGCCGATTGAAGCAACCGAAGAGGAACCAAAGGCTACAAATAAGGAAATCGATTTCATCTTAGAAAATGCGGCTAATTACCTGGCAAAGACACCTAATAAAGAGGATGTTAAAAGTATTTTTGTTGGGTTAAGGCCTTTGGCAGCTTCTGGAAATGGGAAAAGAAAAACGAAGGAAGTTTCAAGAAGTCATAAAATTACCCAAACAGAAAGTGGATTGTTCAATCTTTTAGGTGGTAAATGGACTACATATAGGCAAATGGCCGAGGATTTAGTTGACCAAGTAGGATGGAGTATGGAGAGAAAGAAAAGATCTTGTCAAACCAAAAATTTAAAATTATGGGGCTATTCTACAGATCATCTTTTTGGAGAAGAAGCTCTTTCTAGATACGGCTCTGACCTAGATAAAATCAAGCACGCTTCGGATGACGCTAGTGGTAATACTAATTTAATTGAAGGATTTGAACTTTCTAAAAATCAAATTTTGTGGAGCATCAGAGAGGAAATGGCAGTAACATTAGAGGATGTTTTAGCAAGGCGCTCTAGATGTCTATTCATCGATGCAAAGAAATCGGTTCTAATTGCAGAAAAGGTAACAAAAATAATGGCTGAAGAAATGGGGAAAGATGAAGATTGGATGGCTTTACAACTTTCAAATTTTAAGTCAATTGCAAAAAATTATCAATTATGAGTGCTTTAATTGCAGAATTTTTAGGCACAGCCATTCTCATTTTGCTGGGTGGTGGCGTCGTTGCTAATGTCAGTTTAAAGAATACCATTGGGTTTGGGAATCCGGGTTGGATGATTATTTCCACAGCTTGGGGACTCGCAGTATTTACTGCAGTATTTATAACTGGGCAATTTAGTGGTGCCCATCTTAATCCGGCAGTTACTATCGGGTTAACATTGATTGGGAAGTTTAGCGCACAGTTATTACCTGGTTATATAGTAGCTCAATTATCAGGAGCCATGTTAGGAGCTTGGCTGGTTTATTTATTTTATATCGACCATTACAGAGCAACTTCTGATGAAGGCGCAGTAAAGGGAACTTTTTGCACAGGTCCAGCGATTAGAAATTATAAAAACAATTTTTTTAGCGAAGCTTTGGGGACCTTTATTTTGGTTTTTGGTGTTTTTTACATAGCTGGGCCTAATATTGAAATTGAAGGAATGACAATTAGTTCCTATGGAATAGGAGCTTTAGACGCCCTTCCAGTTGGATTGTTAGTTTGGGTTATTGGGTTATCTTTGGGAGGAACTACTGGATATGCAATTAATCCAGCCAGAGATTTGGGACCTAGAATTGTATTTGCTTTAATTCCTAGAAAAACCAAAGCTAATGCAGATTGGAAATATGCCTGGATACCTGTACTAGGCCCTGTGACCGGTGCTGTTATTGCTGCTTTAGTTTACCGAATATTAATGTAAAATAAACCTAATGGCTGATTTCGTCCATTTGCATTGTCATACCCAATATTCTTTATTAGACGGAGCCTCGGACATTGTCACCATGATGAAAAAGGCACAATCAGATGGCCAAAAAGGGGTAGCTTTAACTGATCATGGCAATATGTTTGGCGCATTCAAGTTTGTCTCAGAAGCACACAAACATGGTTTAAAGCCTATTATCGGTTGTGAATTTTATTTAGTAGAGGATAGGCATCGACAAACCTTTTCTCGTGCCAATGGAGAGCAAGATATTAGGTATCACCAACTCTTATTAGCCAAAAATCAAAAGGGATATGAGAATTTATCCAAACTTTGCTCTTTGGGATTTATTGAAGGTTTGTACGGGAAGTACCCCCGAATTGATAAGGAATTAATTGAAAAATATCACGAAGGATTAATTGCAACTAGTTGCTGTATAGGAGCTGAAATTCCTCAGGCTTTGCTCAATGGGAAGTACGAAGAGGCAGAGAAAAAACTAAGATGGTGGTTGGACCTTTTTGGGAAGGATTATTATGTGGAACTTCAAAGACATAAAGGTTTACTGAATATTGACGGATTGGGGGTGAGTCAAGAGGATGTTAATCAAGAGTTAATCAAACTCGCCAAAAAATACGAACTTCCCATCATTGCAACCAATGATGCCCACTACGTAGAAGAAGAAGATTGGAAACCGCATGATATTCTACTTTGTGTTAATACCAATAGTCATATAGAAGAAACCTCCCGATTTAAGTTTCCCAGCTCAGATTTTTTTCTAAAAACCAAGCAGGAGATGAACGATGTTTTTGAGGATATTCCCGAAGCATTGGACAATACTTTGGAGATCTATGATAAGATTGAGGATTTAAATTTGGAGCGAGATGTTCTTTTGCCCGCCTTTCCTATTCCCTCTAATTTTGTAAATCAAGAAGATTACCTCAGACATTTAACTTATGAAGGGGCAAAAGCTCGATATGGGGATGGCGCTCTGCAGGTTAAGGAAAGAATAGATTTTGAGTTAGAGGTAATAGAAAAATCAGGGTATGCAGGATATTTTTTAATTGTGCAGGATTTCACCAATACGGCTAGAAAAATGGGGGTTGCAGTGGGACCGGGAAGAGGTTCCGCAGCAGGATCTGCGGTAGCATATTGCCTTGGTATTACTAATGTAGATCCAATCAAATACGATTTACTTTTCGAGCGTTTTCTCAACCCTGAACGCATTTCTATGCCTGATATAGATATTGACTTTGATGATGAGGGAAGGCAAAAAATATTGGATTATGTCATTGAAAAATACGGTAAAAACCAAGTAGCACAAATTGTGACTTATGGTACTATGGCCGCTAAAATGAGTTTAAGGGACGTTGGAAGAGTGATGAACATTCCTTTATCAGAAGTGGATAGGGTAGCTAAAACTTTTCCTACTCATTTAAAAGCCAATCTCCAAAATGTATTAGCCGAAAAAGATATTGACTCCGGTTTAAAAAGTGTACTCAACCAGGAGGAGGTAGAAAAAACTTATCAATTCAGAAAATTATCGGAAAACAAGGATGCCATAGGAGACATGATTCGAACGGCCAAGAAATTGGAAGGATCCGTTCGGAATACTGGAATCCACGCTTGTGGGGTAGTTATTACTCCTGATGAAATAACAAAATACGTTCCAGTCAAAATTGATAAGGGGTCTGATATTTTAGTCACTCAATTTGATAATAGTGTCGCTGAATCAGCTGGCCTTTTAAAAATGGATTTTTTGGGGTTGAAAACCCTCACTATTATAAAAGATGCGGTTAGAATTGTTGAGGAGGTATATGGAACAGTAATTGATATTGAAAAAATCCCCCTTGATGATGAAAGGACTTACGAACTTTTCCAAAGAGGAGATACCGTTGGTATTTTTCAATATGAAAGTGGTGGGATGCAAAAGTATCTAAAAGATTTGATGCCTACAGCCTTTGAGGATCTCATCGCTATGAATGCATTATATCGCCCGGGGCCATTGGAATATATTCCTAATTTTATAGCTAGAAAACATGGAAGAGAGGCCATTGAGTATGATCTTCCAGCTATGGAAGAATACCTCAGTGAAACCTATGGGATAACGGTATATCAAGAACAGGTAATGCTGTTATCTCAAAAATTAGCTGGTTTTACTAAAGGGGAAGCGGATGTCCTTAGAAAGGCAATGGGAAAGAAAAAGCGGGACTTAATTGATCAGCTATATCCCAAGTTTTTGGAAGGGGGAAAGGCAAAGGGTCATCCTGAAAAGACCCTACAAAAAATTTGGAAGGATTGGGAGGCATTTGCTTCCTATGCATTTAATAAATCACATTCTACATGTTATGCTTTTATAGCCTTTCAAACGGCATATCTTAAATCGCATTTTCCAGGTGCCTTTATGGCTTCAGTTCTTACTCATAATAAGAACGACATATCAAAAGTGACCTTTTTCTTGAGAGAATGCAAACGAATGGGTATTGAAGTATTAGGACCCGATATTAATGAAAGTCAATCAGATTTTAGTGTCAATAAAGCTGGGAAAATTAGGTTTGGTCTCTCCGCTCTAAAGGGTGTAGGAGAGGGACCAGTTTCAGAAATTTTAGAGGAGAGGAATACTAATGGATTTTTCAATAGTTTTTTTGATTTGATGAGAAGGCTTAGCCTCAAGGCAGTGAATAAAAAAGTAGTTGAAAGTTTGGTATTAGGAGGTGCTTTTGATTGTTTTAATAATATTCACAGAGCTGTGTATTTCGCTCCGTCGGAAAAATATGATTCACTTCTAGAACATGGATTAAAATACGGGCAGGCTTATCAAAATCAAAAAGCTGAAGCGTCTATTTCACTTTTTGGAGATTCTACAGAAGTGATGATCCCAGAACCTAATTTTCCGGATACCCCTCCCTGGAGTTTGGTGGAACAACTCAATAGAGAAAAAGAAGTTACTGGCATATATATCAGTGGTCATCCTTTGGATATCTATAGGGCTGAAATCAAGCACCACACTACTTGTGGAATCGAACAAATGGAGCAAAATGCATTTAGAGGTCTAATTTCAATAGCGGGACTAGTAACAGAAGTTAACCATAGGGTTAGTAAAAATGGAAATGGATTTGCTTTCTTTGAAATTCAAGATTTTCAGAGTGGAAAAGAATTCAGGATTTTTGGAGAGGATTATCAAAAATTCAAACATCTAATGGAGTTGGGTAAGGCCCTGTACCTGAAGGGAAAATTTCAAAAAGGATGGAAAGGTGATGGATTGGAATTTAAAATTGTGGATATGCGACTTTTGGAATCTATTGGGAGGGAAAAAACTATAGGAATTTCAATAAAAATACCCATGCAGTTTTTAGACGATAGTTTACTTAATAAAATCAAAGATGTTGCCTCTAAAAAGCCAGGGCCTCATTTTCTCAAATTTGAATTATTTGAACCAGGTCTAAACGAACCACTAAGAATGATTTCTAACACTAAGAAAGTATTAGCAGATAGCGAGTTTATCGAAGCACTAGAAAATTTGAAATTAGATTATGTATTAGAATCTTAACTACATTACTCTTAAGGCCTTTACCAAGTAGGTAAGGGAAAATGGAAGCGCCAACCAAAACCATTCATTCACATAAATCAACATTAATACCAAAACAATAGTAGAAGCTAGGAATAAAACCCAATCCATTAGGTTAGATTTGTTAGATGTGTCCATGGAGCCAATATTTTTTTTGCAATAATACAAAAAGTAAATTTTGGAAGTGCTATATAATTTGCAGTCCCGATAGTTTTTCTTTTAAATCGACAGGGTCTTTAAAGTGTATGGTGTTCAAACCTACTTCTTCGGCTGCTTTTATATTTCTTAAGTTATCGTCTATAAATACAGCTTTATCAGGAACGATGTCAAATTTATCAAAAAGGAGTCGATAGATTTTGTAGTCAGGCTTTTTGAGTCCTTCTTGTCCTGAAACTAAGACCCCTTCGAAATGTTGCAGAAAATCGAATAACTTCAAAGCGGTTGGCCAGGTTTCAGCAGACCAATTGGTCAAAGCGTAAAGCCTGTGCTTTTTATTCTCATATAATTGATTTAGAATTTCAACAGAACCCCAAATTGGGCCACTTAACATTTCTTCCCAACGGTCGTAATAAGCTTTTATCTCCTGTGTATATTGAGGATGTTTCGAAATGAGCCATTGAGTGCCCTCTTTTATAGTCCTGCCTCCATCTTGCTGTTCATTCCAATCTAAGGTGCAAACTTCATCAATGAAAGACTGCGCTTTTTTTGGATTGCCAAAAATTTTGGTATACAGGTATAGTGGATTCCAGTCAATGAGAACCCCTCCTAAGTCAAATACTACAGTGTCTATATGCTTCATAAAGCAATTCTTTCCTTCTTTAATTTAAATAAAAGAATCATTCCAACAACAAAAAAAATGGCTAAGAATAAAATACTGATTCTCATATTACCAAATATTTGGTCAATAAAGCCAAAGATAAAAGTACCCAATACAATGGCTATTTTCTCTAAAACATCGTAAAAACTAAAATAGGAGGTAACATCTTTCGTTTCATCTGGTACTAATTTGGCATAGGTCGAACGAGAAAGAGCTTGAATTCCTCCCATGAGTAATCCTACGAAACCGGACATGATATAAAAATAAAACTGATCGTAAACAAAGGATGCGGCGAAACAAACAGACATCCAAGTAAATAACATAAGTAAAATCGCATTAATATTGCCCATTTTTTTGGAGAGAAAGGCAAATAAATAACCTCCTGCAATTCCTAGAATCTGTAAAACCAAAATAACCGTTATTAGTTGACTCGTACCAAATGCTAATTCTTTTTCGGCAAAAGTAGCGGCTAGAAATAAAACGGTTTGAACACCAGCACTGTAAAAGAAGAAGGAAAGCAGAAAGACCTTTATATCCCTTCTGGGTTTTACCTCCTTCCAAACCTTTTTAAGTTCTCTGGTTCCTCGCTTTAAAAACTCTCTTTTAAATGGTATATTGGAATCTCTGGGTAATTTGGAAAAGGGGATTAATGCAAATCCAATCCACCAAAGGCCCACCATTAAGAAAGAAAACCTGGTAGCAATTTGGACACTCTTTAATCCAAAATATTCAAAGTTTAGAATAATAGCTAGATTAATGATTAACAAAATTACACTTCCGATATACCCATAGGCATACCCCTTAGCACTGGTTTGATCATAATGGTCGGAACTCACTATATCGTGTAAATAAGAATTGTAAAATACCAATCCGCCTGAGAATCCTATTAAGGCCAATATAAATGCTGTGGTACCAAACCATATATTGTCCATACCTGTAAAGAAGAATAGAGCTATACAAGAAGAGCTACCCAAAACAGTAAAAGTCCTTAGAAAAAACATTCTTCGACCACCTGAATCTGCTATTCCTGAAAGCAGTGGAGAAAGTAGGGCAATGACTAAATAGGAAAATGAAATAGCATAAGCATATAGAGCACTATTAGCAATTTGCCAGCCCCATAATGGAATAGTTGCTTCCGTAACAGAAATAAAGTAAGAAGGAAATATCGCTACAGTGATAACCAGTGCAAAGGCTGAATTGGCCCAATCATAGAAAGACCAGGCAGTAATGGTTTTCTTATTATTAATGAGAATCCCTGTTGCTGGATTCAGATGTGGAATTAGATGCTGCTCCTTCATAACAAATCCTTATTTTGAACCAAGATAATTAAACTGATGGGAAATTTGGTCAATATCATACTTGCAGCTGGTAAAGCCAGCCGTATGGGAGTCCCTAAACAGTTGCTTCCATATAAGGGGAAAACAGTTATAGAAAAAATGGTTGAATTAACCACATCTCTACCCAATACCCATACTGTAGTGGTAACAGGAGCCTACCAGAAAGAGATAGAGGCTAAACTTTTAAATTATTCAGTTAATTGTATCTATAATTCCAATTGGCAAAATGGTATGGGCAGTTCAATTGCTGTTGGTGTCCATGCTGCAGAAAAAAAGAACCCAGATGGAATCATTATATTGTTAGCTGATCAGTTGGCTATTCAAAAAATTCATTTGACCAGCCTCATTGAAACCTTTTACCAAAAGAATGGGCAGTATTGTATATGTTCTTTTTATAAAAAAATAAAGGGAGTTCCAGCTGTTTTCCCTCCCCACTGGTTAGATATTTTAAAGCAATTTAAAGGAGATCAAGGGGCGAGAAATTTATTCCATGAAAGATCAAACGAGGTGTTTACTCTTCCGTTAGACGAAGCTGCTATAGATATTGATACCCCTAAAGATTGGGAAGATTTTATCGGTTAAAATCTTGCATTAGTCTAAACTCTGTAAAAAACTTGGGAAACTTTGAAACAATTAAAAGTTTTCTAGGTTTACGAGGGATTAACCCAACAAATAAACATTGGATTTAAAAGTTCAAATTCTGGACAAAGCGTTCGAACTTTTTACAAAGTTTGGAATCAAAAGTGTTTCTATGGATGACCTATCCTCAGAGTTAGGTATTTCTAAGAAAACCCTTTACCAAGCCATTTGTAATAAGAATGAGCTGATTGAAAAAATTTTTACCGTTCAGATTCAAAAAGAAAAAGAAATCCTTGAACAGACGACTTCTCAGTCTACTGATGCTATTGAAGAATTACTATTGATAGCTCAAAGAAAGATTGATATCCTTAAGAAACTTTCAAAGAGCACCATTTTTGACCTTAAAAAATACCATAAAAACACTTGGAATTCCATTGAGTCTCTGCATCAAAAATACATGCTTGAGGTTTTGATTAAGAATCTTAAAAAGGGAATTTCTCAAGATTTATACAGAAAGAATATCAATCCAGAAATTGTTGCTAGAATACATTTGGGACAATCTTTAGCGATAATGGACGAAAGATTATTTCCTAGGAATTTTTCCAATTTTAACCAGGTACCCCTTCAAGCTATTGAATGCCATTTAAGAGGAATTGTTACTGAAAAGGGTTTGGAAGTATTCAATCAAAAAATGGAGGAATTATTAAAGAATTAAACACATTAAATATTAAATCAATGCACCGGCTTATTTTTTATGCTCTATTGGTACCGTATGTTGTCCTTTTTTTTTCAGGGCAATTGAAGGCACAGGATTCGCCAACTTTTACTTTAGAGGAAGCAATTGCGCTAGCGCTTCAAGAGAATACCGAAATAAAGAATGCTAAACTAGAAATAGTAGATGCAGAATATTTAATTATTGAAAGAAGGGCTTGGGGCCTTCCTCAAATTAGCGCTAATGTTAATTTTCAACAATATTTTCAGGTGCCCAAACAACCATTACCCGAGCCGTTTGTGCTTTTAATTCAAAGTTTAAATCCAGGTCAGGAGGTCAATCGCGAGGCGTCTTTTTTTCTGAAAAATAATTTCAGCCCTACGATTTCTGCGGAAACCGTTTTATTTGATGGGACCTATTTTGTTGGCCTTCAAGCAGCTAGAGCCTATAAAAAATACGCCTTAAATGAATATGATACTAAAGTCAAACAGGTTAAAGAATCGGTGACAGATGCATTTTTGCCAGCGATTTTGTTACGAGAAAACATCTCACTTCTCGAAAAAAATATAGAAAGTCTTCAAAAAATTGTTCAAGAGACACAAGTCCTATTTGAGAATGGATTTGTAGAAAAATTGGATGTAGATAGACAACTATTGTCGTTGGCTAATTTAGAAGTGGAGCATGACAATTTAAAGCATCAATTCGAAGGGGCTCTGAATGGATTAAAACTAGCTATTGGACTTCCTCAACAAACCCCTTTGGGAATTGAATCTGATTTGGAGCGCTTAATCTTACCTGAATTTGACCAGTGGAAATCTGAAAAATCAAATATGGAGGTCAGGCCTGAATATCAATTGGCGCAAACTGGCATTGAGTTGAATGAAATGAACGTGAAGAATTTTAAAGCTGGTTACTTACCTAGTATCAGATTATTTGGTTCTTATTCTCAAAACTACCAAGGGGACAATTTCAAGGATGGATTTTGGGCGCCTACAGGAGTTTTTGGATTTAGGGTTAATGTACCCATTTTTGATGGCCTAGACAAAAAGGCAAAAATTGGTCGTGCCAAGGTAGATCTAGAGCAGGCTCAGAATCAAATTGATCAGCTTAAGAATTTGGTAAATGTCGAAGTAGAAAATGCAAAAGAAATCTTAAATGGAGCACAAAAGAGATACGAAAATCAATTGTCCAACTTGGAACTTGCAAAAAGAATTTATGAAACCACGCTGATCAAATACAAAGAGGGAGTTGGAAGTAGTTTGGAGATTATTCAAGCCGAACAATCTTTATATGCGACTCAAAGAAATTATTTAAATGCGCTCTTTGATTATGTAAAGGCAGGTTTTGATCTCAAATATGCTTTAGGAAAATAATCCAAACAATAAATATCAAACCCATGAAAAAAATATTTAGTTATGCTCTATGCTCCCTGCTTGCTGTGGGATGTGGAGATGCCAACCAGCCAAGTTTGACCGATATGAGTATAGACGAACAAACTTCGTTATTGAAAGAAAAGAAAAATCAGCTCAAAGTTTTGTCTGACGAAATAACTGCATTAGAAAGTCTTTTAGCTTCCCAAGGTCAAACAGCGGGTAATGAAAGAATTCCAGTCGTGACCACTGTTAATGCCAATATCGGTGATTTTAAGCATTATGTAGAGGTCCAAGGAGTGGTTATGGCTGATGATTTGATACAGATTACTTCTGAAATCCCAGGAAGAATAAAGCAATTATTAATTAAAGAAGGAGATAGGGTAAAGAGAGGTCAAAAAATCGCTTCTCTAGATTTGGAATCGCTTAGCAAACAACTAGAAGAGCTTCAGACAGCACTCGAGTTGGCTCACACCGTTTACGAAAAACAAAAAAGATTGTGGGAACAGAATATTGGGTCTGAAATTCAATTTTTAGAATCTGAAAATGCGGTTAATCGATTGGAAAAAAGTATTTCTACATTAGAGTTTCAAATCAGTAAAGGGCTGGTTTTTGCTCCAAGGGCAGGAGTTATTGAGAATGTTTTTCTTCAAACTGGAGAAATGGCAGGTGGCGGTATGCCAATAGCTCAAATTCTAGATGATAGCAAATTAAGAGTGGAGGGTAATGTTCCGGAAACCCTCCTTAAGGCAGTAGCAGTTGGAGATCAAGTAGAAGTAGAATTTCCAATATTAGAGGAAACAGTAAAGGGAGTGGTTCGTCAAATTGGTCGGGTAATTGACCCTTCAAACAGGACTTTCAAAATTGAAATTGACATTCCAAATCAAAAATGGTTAAAACCCAATTTATTGGCATTTATTATGATTAATGATTATTCAGAACAAGAGGTTTTGAAAGTTCCTTTGGACTTGGTTCAGCAAGATGTGAGTGGTGATAAGTACATAATGGTTATTGCTGAAAAGGGAGATGATCGCCTAGCGGTAAAAAAAGTAGTGGAGACTGGACCTTCTTTTGGGGGTGAGATTGTGGTGAGATCTGGTATAAATGCTTCAGAAATTCTTATCCAAGAGGGGGCAAGGAATTTAATAGATGGTCAAAAAATAGCCTTAGTAGACTAAAAGTAAAGCGTAAAATGAGTGAGATAAAAAAGCGAAATTTTTCACTGTCTTCTTTTGCAGTGGACAATGCTACCAGCATATTTCTGATTACCATAATGATATTGTTATTTGGTATTCAGGGTTACAACAGCATGCCTAAAGAACAATTTCCAGATGTCGATTTGCCAACGGTATATATTAATACACCTTATTTTGGAAACTCTGCAGAAGATATTGAAAACTTAATTACGAGGCCTATTGAAAAGGAACTTCAATCTATCAATGGTCTGAAGGACATCAAATCCACTTCTTTGCAGGATTATTCCGTCATCACAGCTGAGTTTGATTCAGGATTAGAGTTAGAAGATGTGGTTAGAAAGGTTAAAGACGCGATTGATAAATCCAAACAAGAATTACCAACTGATCTAGATGCTGACCCATCAGTTCTTGAAATCAACACTTCTGAGATTCCTATAGTGACCGTTAATGTAAGTGGGGACTTTTCTAATGATGAATTAAGAGGTTATGCAGAATACCTTCAAGACAAAATTGAATCATTAGATGAAATTACTAATGTCGAATTAAAGGGAGCTTTAAAAAGAGAAGTTAGAATTGATGTGGATTTACTAAGGATGGAGGCTAGAGAGATATCTTTTATGGATATTGAAAATGCTATTGCTTCGGAGAATTTGACCATGTCAGGAGGCGAAATTGTCAATGGAGATTTTAGAAGGGCCATTAGAATTGTTGGCGAATTCGAAGATGTTTCAGAGTTGGAAGAAATGATCATTAAAAGTGAAAATCAAAAACCCATTTTTTTAAAAGATATTGCACAAGCCAGTTTTGGGTACAAAGATCGGACCAGTATTGCAAGAGCTGATGGTTTGCCTGTAATTTCACTAGATGTAATCAAAAGACAAGGGGAAAACCTACTAGAAGCTTCAGATAAGATAAAAGATATAATAGCCCAGGTCCAGCAGGAATTTCCTTCCGAGGTTTCTATTTCTTTATTTAATGATCAATCTATTAACACCAGAAAAGAGGTTGATAATTTGGAAAACAGCATCATTTCGGGGGTCATTTTGGTTATTTTAGTACTACTATTTTTCTTGGGGGTAAGAAATTCTCTATTTGTTGGTTTATCTATTCCATTATCTATGTTAATGGGCATATTATTTTTGTATCTCACTGGTGTGACCCTTAACATAGTGGTACTATTTGCATTAATCTTAGCCTTGGGATTATTAGTAGATAATGCCATTGTAGTTGTGGAAAATATATATCGCTATATGCAAGAAGGGTATAGTGGATATGAGGCAGCGAAATATGGCGCAGGAGAAGTGGCTATGCCCATTATAGCATCTACAGCAACTACATTGGCTGCATTTTTACCCTTGGCTTTTTGGCCAGGTATTATAGGTAGTTTCATGCAATATTTACCTATTACTCTAATCATTGTTCTCACCTCTTCTCTTTTCGTGGCTTTAGTTATCAATCCTGTTTTTACATCTAGGTATATGAAATTGGATAAAATTTCAGATGAATTAGCTGTGGGGAAATCTAGAAGAAAAAATGTTTTAATAGGAACCTTAATGGTGCTTGTTATAGGTGTGGGGCTTCACTTTATAGGTGTTTTTTGGTTGAGAAATATTGCCTTTATAGGTGGACTTATAAATGCATTTGCTTTTTTCCTTCTTAGGCCAGCAGCTTACCAGTTTCAAACTAAGGTTTTACCCAAATTAGAGCGTGGATATGATCAATTTATCACCCGTGCCCTCAAAATTCCATGGACTATATTTTTTGGAAGTTTTATTTTACTTTTTTTGGCGTTAGCCTTATTGGCTGTAAAAAGTCCAAAAGTTATCTTTTTTCCAAATGCACAGC
>CALAZP010000071.1 GCA_937926355.1 uncultured Saprospirales bacterium | reverse complement strand
ATTGTCTATTGTCCCCGGACAACCCAAAATGGGCACGTCTTTATAGGTTTCCATAAAAGCTAGCGATCCTTTAAATGTTCCGTCTCCACCAATGACTACCAATCCTTCAATTCCTTGATCTTTTATCGTTTTATAGGCTCTAGCTCTACCTTCTAAAGTTCGGAATTCATCGCTTCTAGCTGATCTCAGAATAGTTCCACCTAGCTGTAGAATATTACTAACAGATTCAGTATCCATTTGAATGAGGTCGCCTTCGATTAAACCTTGATAACCTCTTTTTATGCCAACTACTTCCAAATGGTGATGCAATGCGGTTCTCACGACAGCTCTGATACAAGCATTCATGCCGGGTGCATCCCCTCCAGAAGTCAGTAATCCTATTTTTTTGATACTCATTTTATGTTATTTAAATTCAGGTAAATTTTCTTTGAATGGTTTTAATGAATTGTCGAGCAATTTCTGATTTTTCCCCCTTTTCCCAATGAAATTGTGTGGCTAAGTTTAGCAAAACACTTTTTGCAGGTTCCCAAGATTCATAATTATCAACCATTTTGAGGGTGTCTGCAAATAAATCAGCATTTTTTTCGAATAAATCATTGGTGTACAAAAGCCTATCATTTATAGAAAATGCTTGTTTGAGGCTCCTAATAGGCTGAGCGCCTAATTTTTCTGATAAATCATGAGCTGTTAGTGGTTTAAATAGATTTAATAATGCAGATGAATGATCAGGTTGATTGAATTCGGTTGGTTTTTCATGGGCGGTTATTTCTGCCCTTGGTAAAGTAGGTTGGGGATCGGTTTCCATAACTGGACTTGGAGGAATTGAAGGTTCAGGTGGGGGGGGATTTTCTTTTTCAGGAAGAGAATGGGCATTTGGTTCAGGTTCAAAGTTGGATGCTGGGATTTCTGATTCAGTGGTTAGGGCTTGATCGTATGCAGTTCTTAAATACTCTAGGATTAAGTCCTTTTCTATAGCAGAAGCTTCGTTAGTTAATTGATCGAGTAGTCGGGTTATTTTTTTTACCGTAGATTTGACTTTCTGAATGTCCATATAATTTTAGGTAGAAGATGTATGGTTTTATAACGCGCTAATTTAGGAAAATATGCGTTTTGGATTGAGCGTTTGTATTTTAAATAATAAATATGTTTCTGGAACCCCATTATAAAGGCCAGCGAAATGGTTGGATTGAAGTGATATGCGGCTCTATGTTTTCCGGAAAAACGGAAGAATTAATCAGGAGATTAAAGAGAGCTCAAATTGCTGGTCAGGAATTAGCAATTTTCAAACCTAGTCTAGATATAAGATATGACGAGCGAAAAGTCGTATCGCACGATTCCACTTCTATTGATTCACAACCTGTGGAAAATGCATCTGATATCCTGCGGCAGATTGATGCTGTGGATGTGGTTGGAATAGATGAGGCACAGTTTTTCGGTATGGAATTAACTGAGGTTTGTCAAGATTTAGCCCACCTAGGCATACGAGTCATTGTGGCTGGTTTGGATATGGATTTTAGGGGAAAGCCTTTTGGCCCGATGCCTAATTTACTGGCTGTAGCTGAATACATCACTAAAGTTCACGCCATTTGCTTACACTGTGGTAATTTAGCGACTCATTCTTTTAGATTAGCATTGGAAGATGACCAATTGGTTCTTGGAGCCAAAGAACAGTATGAAGCCAGATGTAGAAATTGTTATTCCATGGGTAATATTCTAAATTTGAAACCCAAGAAAAGGGAATAAATATTTGAATATCATTACATTTGACCTTTTGTTTAAGCACAGTCCTGATAGATGCAAGTTAAGAAGATAAAATCTGCTCTTATTTCGGTGTTCAATAAAGATGGTTTAGGACCTATTATTGAATCTTTACATCAAAATAAGGTGACTATTTATTCGACTGGAGGAACAGCTGATTTTATTGCTGGAATGGGAGTTCCTGTGTCAAAAGTAGAATCCTTGACGACTTATCCTTCCATATTAGATGGAAGAGTAAAGACCCTGCATCCCAAGGTATTTGGAGGAATATTAGCTCGGCGGGAAAAAGATCATTTAGCACAATTGGCGCAATTTGATATTCCTGAACTGGATTTAGTCATTGTTGATTTGTACCCATTCGAAGAGACGGTTCAATCCACTAATGATCACGAGCAAATTATAGAGAAAATAGATATCGGCGGCATAGCATTAATTCGAGCGGCTGCTAAGAATTTTAGAGATGTTGTCATTGTGCCTTCGAAAAACCAGTATGCTTATTTTTTGGAAAGTTACCGGGTTAATGAAGGGGGGACTGCATATGCTGATCGTCAATATTTAGCTGGACAAGCATTTGCAGTTTCCAATCAATACGACGGAGCAATTGGGGATTATTTCTCTAATTTGAACCACCAATCAGCTTTCAGGATGAGTTTGCAGCCATCTACTCCCTTAAGATATGGTGAAAATCCTCATCAATCAGCTACTTTTTATGGGGATTTAGTCCAACAAGTAGAACAATTGAATGGCAAAGAATTATCTTATAATAATTTGGTGGATGTAGATGCAGCTATCGCACTCATTAGGGAGTTTGAAGATGCTTCACCTACTTTTGTGGTCATCAAACACACCAATGCATGTGGCGTTGCAACGGCCAATACGGTAGAGGAAGCATGGAAAAAGTCTTTAGAGGGAGATCCCATTTCGGCATTTGGAGGTATTTTGATTACGAATACCAAAATGACCTTAGCGTGTGCTCGGGAAATTGATAAGATTTTCTACGAGGTTTTAATAGCTCCTGAATATGATCAAGAGGCCTTCAAACTTTTGGCTGCCAAAAAAAATAGGATTCTGTTAAAGGATCAGTTAAAAGAAATAAATCCTAAGCAATACAAATCTCTCCTCAATGGGGTTATTGAACAAGAGTCAGATTTGAAGCGAGAAACTATTGAAGAATTTAGAACAGTGACCCAGATTGCTCCGTCTGAGGATCAATTAGCAGATATGGTATTTGCCAATAAGTGTGTCAAGCACTTAAAATCAAATGCGATTGCCTTAGTTAGAGATCAACAGCTTTTAGGTATGGGTTGTGGTAATACCTCACGTATTGATGCGCTTAAGGCTGCCATAACCAAAGCACGTCAAAACGGGATTGATTTGAAGGGTGCTATTTTGGCATCTGATGCTTTCTTCCCCTTTGCAGATAGTGTTGAAATTGCATTTGAATCAGGTATTAAGACTGTAGTACAACCCGGAGGATCTATAAAAGATGAGGATAGCATTAAATTTTGTAACCAACACGATATGACCATGGTTTTCACGGGAACCCGGCATTTCAGGCATTGATAAAACTAGAATTTTGAAAGTACATCAAATGGTAAGAGTGGCTGTAATTGCCCAATTTTTATCCGTCTCTTTGTTGGCGCAGAATGTAAATACTGTCGATTTGATTCCAACCGTCAACGCCCCTTATTCTAGTATAGGATTTGGTGAAATGTCATCCCTTAATTACGTTTCATCCCTGGCTATGGGGGGATTGAGTGCGGCTTATAATGACCCATTTAATCTCAATATACTCAACCCTGCATCACTGGCTTATTTGCGTTCAACTTCATTTGAAGTAGGTTTAAAATTTAAGCATTCTACCTTTCAGGAAAAGGACATCACCAACCAAAATTGGACGGGTAACTTGAGCCATTTGGCTTTAGGCTTTCCATTGATTAATCCCATTAATGAAGCGGTGGATCGAAAGGAACCTAAACTTGGATTAGGAATGTACTTTGGGTTACAACCTTATTCGGAGATAGGGTATAGTATTGGACAGCGAATCAATTCGGGAAAAATTACTTCAGCAAGTAATCTTTATAAAGGTTCAGGAGGTACCTATCTTTTCTCTTTTGGGAACGCGTTTAGATATAAATCTTTTGCCGTAGGCGTAAGAATAGGAAGAATATTTGGAGAAGAAACCTCTAACAAAAGAATTGAAATAGACAGTTTCGACAACGCTTTTAATACAGAACTAACCAACAAATATCAGCTTTCTGCTTGGACCTGGAATTTTGGACTACAATATACCATCCAACTAAAAGAGACTAATTTTTCTACTTCTCGGTTGATTTTAGGCTTTTACGGTGATTCTCAGGCTGACTTTAATATTGAGGGAACTCAATTCTACTATGCGGAAAGTTATGCTGGCAGTATTGATACCGTAAAGTATGAGGAAAACCTTTCCAAAAATGGAAGATTACCAAGTGCATGGACTGGGGGGATTACTTACGAGAATATTGGAAAATTAAGGATTGGTCTAGAATTCGGAATAGGTAATTGGAGTCAATACAGGAATGAATTAAAGCCGGACCAATTGGCTAATTCTTCCAGATGGGCATTTGGAATAGAATGGGTTCCCAATATCGGTTCTTTTAATAGTTATTGGGAAAAGGTACGATATAGAGGTGGATTTTATACCCGAAAAGACCCAAGAGTGGTGGCTGGTGAACAATTAAGAGAAATGGGTATTACAATAGGTGCTGGTTTTCCGCTAGTCCTACCTAGACAGCAAGTTTCCTTTGTAAACTTAGCCGTTCAAATGGGTACTATTGGTGATTCCAGTATTTTGAGAGAAAGATTCATTAAACTAAATTTGGGTTTTACCCTTAATGATAACACCTGGTTTTATAAACGCAAATTCAATTAATCATGAAGTTATTTTTAAATGCCGCGTCTCTAGTGGTACAATTATCTATTCCAGCTATATCTAATGCTCAGTGTGATACATGGACAGATAAGCCGAATAAAGGACAATTAGAAGATGCCCACGTTTTATACAGAAGTATCATTGGATCCAGATCAGTAGCGGAACTGAAAAGTTTGGGCGAATCCGATCTTAATCTTTGTTATGATAATTGGAAGACTGCTTATGAGGGAGCTCCAGCTGCAGATGGTCAAAGACCTTCTCATTTCTCAGATGGAAGGAAATTATACCAGTTAAAATATGAGAATTCTACTGATGATGCTGAAAAACAAAGCTTAAGAGAAAATATTCTAAGACTTTACGACGAACAAATCCAGTGTTATAAAAACGAAGCTTTTCTGCTGGGTAGAAAAGGGTTTGATATGTTTTATTCTCTTGGATATGGATATGATCAAGCAAGCTATGATAACCTCAAAAAATCTATGGATTTAGGTGGTAATTCAACAGAATATATCGTATTGGAGCCCCTAATCAATTGTGTGATATACTACTTTCAGTCTGGTCAAATGGATCAAATGAACTCGAGAGAAGTTATTTTGAAGGCACTAGAAATTGCAGATTATAATATAGCTAATAATCAGCGGTATGGGACTTACTACGAAACGACCAAACAAAGAATTCAAGTAGCTTTACAACCTGTTGAAAGTGATATTTTTGATTGTGATTATTTTAAATCAAAGTTATTGCCGCAAGTTGAAGAGAATCCACAAGATTTAGAAATTATAAAATACGCCTATAATAAATTGGTAGCTCAAGGTTGTCAAGATTCTGATGAAGATGTGCTTAGGCTAAAAGGGATGTATGAACAATTGGCATCCGAAATTAATGCGCAGCTCGAATTGGAAAGAAGACAGAATAATCCTGGATATGATGCGACACAGTTGCAAAGGGAGGGCAAATATGAAGAGGCTTTGGCAAGATATCAAGAAGCTATTAGTGCTACGGAGGATCCAGAGGCACTAGCACAGTTTTATTACTCTGTTGCATTTATTGAAACTTGGCAGTTGGACAATTATCAAAGTGCTATTAGAAACGCTAGAGAGGCGCTTAAAAACAAAAGTGGTTGGGGAAAGCCCTATATCCTTATTGGAAATGTGTACGCCAAAATGAGTAGATATTGCGGAGATGATTGGAATACTCGAATGGCCATCTTAGCTGCTATTGATAAGTATGCTTACGCCAGGTCTATTGATTCAGATGTTCAAGAAGAGGCCAATAAATTAATCGCTAATTACAGGGACGCCATGCCAGATAAGCAGGAAGGATTTATGAGACAAATTAACGAAGGAGATGCACAGACAGCAGGTTGTGGTATTGGTGAAACAGTTAAAGTAAGGTTCAAAAACTAATGAAGATTACTTCAAGATTTCTTTTTTGTCTAATTATAATTTTAGGGGTTCATGCGTGTACCCCTAAGGTTTCTATGGAGGTTTCGCAAACTGAAGTGGAAAGCACCCAAATCCTTCCTCAGGAAGAACCTCAAGAAGACCTGAGTCCATGTCCTAAATTCTCAGATGCAGCAAATCCCGATGAATTAGAAACGGCTTATGTGCTTTATAGAGATTTTATGAAATCTGGAGATTGGGACGAAGCTTTCAAATTGTGGTCGAAAGTATATCAAACGGCTCCTGCTGCTGACGGAAGGAGAAATACGGTATATGCAGATGGGATTAGGTTTTATGAAAGAAAATATGCTCGGGTTTCAGATGCTGAAACTAAAGAACGCTTGATAGATACTATTTTTTCTATTTATGACGCAATAGATGAATGCTATGGAGAGGGTGGTTATATACCAGCAAGAAAAGCTTTCGACCTATATTATAAATATCCCCACAGAGCTAGTCCAAAGCAAATTTTAGATCTGTTTGTTCAAGCTATCTCTATTGATGGGTTGAAAACTCCGGATTTCGTCATCAACCCATTTACTGCCCTATTAGTGGAGTTGTATTTTAATGACGAAATTGATTTGGCCTTTGCAGCTCCTTATGCCTATAAAGTATTGGAGATATTAAAAAACGGCCTAGCTAATTGCAAGGCTGGAGATTGTGATCGATGGAATATTGTCGCTTCTTATGCGCCCGCCAATTTAGAAGCCTTTGAAGCTGTAAAGGGTTTTTATGACTGTGATTATTATTACGAAAAATACTATCAGGATTTTTTAGATGCATCGGAAGATTGTGAGGTGGTTAGGACAGTATATAGTAGGTTAAAATGGGGAAATTGTCCAGAAATGGATGAACGGTTTCAAAATCTCATTGCTGTCGGGAATACCAATTGCGCTCCTGAACCAGGCCCTATCGAAGTAGCCTATAATTGTTTGAAAAATGCAGACTATAATTGTGCAATAGAGGGTTTTCAAAAAGCAGCTGTAGAAACCGAGGATCTTGAAAAAAAATCGAAATACTTGATGTTGGTAGCTAAAATCTATCAGACTCACCTCAAAAATTTTACCCAAAGTAGAAAATTTGCTTTGCAAGCAGCTGAGGTAAGGCCAAATTGGGGGGAGCCCTATCTTCACATTGGTAGGTTATATGCATCAAGTGGCCCTTTGTGCGGACCTGGCCGCGGATGGGATAGCCAAGTAGTAGTTTGGCCTGCTGTAGATATGTGGTTAAAGGCAAAAAAAGTAGATCCTGCTGTTGCTTCAGAGGCCAATGAGTGGATTGCTAGATACAGTCAGTACATGCCTGAGATAGGAGATATCTTTCAAAGAAATTTACAAGAGGGTACAACTTTTAAGATAGGATGTTGGATCCAAGAGAATACCATTATTAGAGCTGCCAGGAAATAAGCGTCTTAAAGACCACTTTCCATTTTTTCCAATTTTCCAATGCACTCAGGTTGCTGTTGTGCCATATTAGTGTAAATGGTTGGTTGTTGTAGATGGGCTTTAATTCTTCTATTGCTTGTTGAGGGAGCCACTCTAAATACTTCTTTAGGGTTACGTCCATAATTTGAAAGGGATAAATTCTCAAGTCTGTAACTTTTTCAGTTGATAAATCATACCATAAGAAACTCCCAGCTGTCCCGGCTCGATAGCCATGAGCATCTGAATACCCCATAGAGTAATCTTCCTCAATCCCAGATTTTATAAGTTGTTGATAGGTATACGGGAAACTTAATTTCAAATAATGTTGTCTGCTTTTTGATACTTTTTTTTGAATGATTTGTTCCAAAGTATTTTTCTCTTCCAATATCAATGCAGAATTATAATTGCTCTGATAGGAGGGATGCAGACCAATTTCGAAGTGTTGACTTAATTTTATCAATACTTCTTTCATTTTGTCTTTTTGAGGAGATATATTTCTATCAAAGGGACCTCTTTTCCCAAGGAGAAAAAAGAAAATAAAAGGATTTTTCGATTGTTTACCGAGTTCGATTAATTCATTAAAGGTATCATATGGATCGCGCACTTTATTAAGTATAGTTGCCAACCTAGATTGAATTCTTTGAAAATCTCTTCTGAATAAATCCTTGATCACGCTAAAGAATTGGATATGAAAAGGCTTGTGCTGAAAAGCAAAAGCTACGTCCACATCAATAGTTATCACTGATTTGGGAGTAAGTATGGGATGTTGATTATCTAATAAATTACTGAGTTTTTGCAAAATGATATCAACTGTGGGAATGGAAAGATATCCCAGTTGAAAGGCTTTACTTTGATGCGCTTGAAATCGATTATGCTTATCCTTGCCTTCCTCGGTATATTCTTCTATTCGGGCTAATTGAAAAAAAACGAATGAAAGGATATCGAAAGATAAGTGCTTGGTAAAAGGGGTATTGGCATCTAGTACCTCCTTCCATTTGGATGCAGGAGGATGTTGGTAGTTCACGGAAAAAGGAGCTGTTAATAATTGCTCATCTGGTATAACAATGGAAGACTTTGAAGGAGGACAAAGGGGACCATAAAGAAAATGTAATTCGGATTCTGGTAATGGAAGTGAAGAAGGATGATGTAATTCCAATTCAAGTTTGAGAATCCTTTCCGAAATAAAAGAGAGGATATATTTTAATCGTTCCGTTGAATTTTTGGCGAAAAACTTTACTTTCATAAAGGGAAAGATAAAATAAGTACAGCAATAATCTATTTGTAAAGATTTTTGTTTAACATTCAAATGTTTTCAATGAACCGTCTAAGTGGTGTCTTCTTCTTCTATTTGGGTACTCTTGCCATGTTGAGTGCTCAGAATACCATTAAGTTAGGAGAAAATTTTTATAAAGGAGATGAGGTGGGGGTTGTTTTTAATGAAGAAATTTCTGCAGATTTTGTTTGGCATACCAATGGATATGCATTCAATATGAATTTTGCTACGATCAAAAATTATTCTTTGGCAAAATATTATTTTATTGGGTTGGGTCAATTGAAGCACCCCAAAGAATACAGGCAAAATTTTGAGTTTGCTCCCGCTACTACAGGAAGATTAACCAAAGCATTTGTATTCGGAAAAGATAACACGTTATTCGCACTTAGGGGAGGGATGGGACAAAAGCGCTACCTTTCTGAGAAGGAAAAGCAAAAGGGAGCTGCCATAGGTTTAAATTATTCGGGAGGGGTAACACTTGGTTTGTTGAAGCCTTATTATTTAGATTTAATGTATTTCAAGGAAAACACCTACGGGGAGGTCATCATTAAAAGTGAGGTTTACAATGAAACCAATGCAGATTTATTCCTTTCTACCGACAGGGTATATGGGGCGTCATCTTTTTTAAAAGGTATTGGACAAACCAAAATAGTTCCTGGTATTAATGCCCAGGCAGGAGTACATATGGCTTGGGGAGCATTTGAAGATTTCATTAAAGCATTGGAAGTAGGCATTATGATAGATTATTTTTTTGGAAGAGTGCCTATTATGGTAGAGGATCCAAGGTTAGAATATCCTGAAAACAAAAATTATTTTATCAATCTTTACGTCAATTTGGAATTGGGAAAACGCAAATAGCATGATTGAGTTACCTGTAGTTGAAGGCAATACAAGACATCAAAAAAAGCCCGATTGGTTAAGAGTAAAATTACCAATTGGAGAATCCTATAAGAAAGTTCGGTCATTAGTTGATCAATATAAGTTACATACCATTTGTCAGAGTGGCAATTGCCCCAATATGGGTGAATGCTGGGGAGCTGGTACTGCAACCTTTATGATATTGGGAAATACATGTACTCGATCTTGTTCATTTTGTGCGGTCAAAACGGGTCGTCCGCCTGAATATGATGCGGATGAACCTAGAAGAGTAGCAGAGGCTATTCTACTTATGCAAGTTAAACATGCTGTGATTACTAGTGTCAACCGGGATGAATTGAAAGATAGGGGGGCTGAAATTTGGTATCAAACAGTGGTTAATGTCAAAGCACTTTCTCCGACTACTACCATAGAAACACTCATTCCAGATGTAAAGGCCAATTGGGAGGCATTAGAACGAATGATTAGTCCGGGACAGGAAGTAGTATCCCATAATATGGAGACCGTAGATCGGTTATATAGAAAGGTAAGACCTCAAGCTAAATATGTTAGAAGTTTGGAGCAAATTAAACGAACCAAGGAGTTTGGAAAGCGCACCAAGTCCGGGATAATGGTTGGATTAGGAGAGGAAAAAAATGAGGTACTTAAAACCATGGATGATTTAATAGCACATGGTTGCGATGTATTGACCATTGGGCAGTATTTGCAACCTACCAAGATGCATTTGGAAGTAGCTGAATTTGTCCACCCTGATACCTTTGCTTACTACAAGGAGGAAGGACTGAAGAGGGGATTTTCCTTTGTGGAAAGTGCTCCCCTAGTCAGGTCTTCTTATCATGCTGAAAGACATTTATAGCATTTACCAACCCAATGCTGCTTTCATTTTGTGGTATATAGCAGTATTTTCATAAATGCCAGCGAAATGCTCTGAACCTGGGCCAAAGGCAAAAACAGGAATCATGGTACCCGTATGATAGGTAGTGGTAAACCCGGGTATGATCGTATCAAAAGTAGAACCCGGATTAATTGAATATCCTCCGGTTTCGTGATCAGCAGTAACGATGACTAAAGTTTCTCCATCTTGCTTAGCATAATCGAGAATGTCCCCAATGAGCTCGTCAAATTCAATCATTTCTGTAATGATATAATCTGATTCATTAGCGTGACCTCCCCAATCTATTTGACTTCCTTCAATCATTAAGAAAAACCCCTTTTCACTTTTTTTATTTAAAAATTCAACTGCCCTATTTCCGGCTTGAATCAAATAATCTCTACCTTCTACTAATTTTTCAGGACTTCCAGCTGCAGTAAAGTATCCAAATTTATCTATTCCATCAAAGGAAATTTGAGCAAAGGGAATTTCATCAATGTTCGTGATTTGATACCCCTTATCGCGAAGTTCCTGAGAAATATTTCTATCGTCCTCTTTTCTATTTTCAAAAAAATCTTGTCCTCCACCTACAAAAAAATCAATTTCTGTGTTGAGAAATTGAGCTGCAATAGCTTCTTGCATATTTCTAGAAGATACATGGGCGATAAATGAAGCAGGGGTTGCATGGGTAATAGTTGAGGTGGCTACCAAACCAGTTGCCCATCCTTTACCTTCAGCTTCTTCGAGAATTGTTTTTACCGGAACGGTATCCTGATCTACCCCAATCGCACCATTGTACGATTTTTTTCCAATGGAAAATGCAGTAGCTCCTGCAGCAGAATCTGTAATTAGGTTATCACTTGAATAACTCTTATGAATCCCTATAAATGGAAAACGCTCTAAATTCAAATAATTACCATTAGCATAAAGGCCCGCAGAGATTTGACTTAATCCCATCCCATCCCCTATTAGTAAAATAATATTCTTCGGTTTTTTGGCGGTGTAATTGGATTGACCCCATCCCGCTTGGAAAAAGACAGCTGTGATTAAGAAAAGAAAACAAACTCGTAGTTTCATGAATTGCTCATTTGTGGTTAAGAATATATTGATTACCTGGTAAACTAATTATCAGGTTCTTGAGTTCCAATTCCAAAAGTAGGGCTTTTAAATAACCTCCTTCAAAGGAAGTTTTTTGCATCAAACTATTAAAATCCTTGGGACTCACGAAGTCTATCAAATTTAGAATTCTTTTTTCATCTTCATTGATTTCAATCTTTAAGACTAAGTTATTTTTTTTCTTTTCCCATCCCATTTGAACAGCCACATCATGACCATTTTCAAATATTGCAGCTATATTTCTTTTTATAAGGCTATGGCAACCTTTGGATTTAGCATTTTGTACAGAACCCGGAAGTGCAAAGACTTCCTTGAAATATTCATTGGCTAATCCAGCGGTAATTATTGAACCTCCTTTTGTTGCAGTTTCAATGATAAGAACTGCAGAGGAAAGACCAGCAATGATGCGATTCCGCATTGGAAAATGTTCCTTTTCTACTTTTTGATCTGGGGGATATTCACTGATCAATCCACCTGATTGAAAAATCTTTTCAGCCAAATTCCTATGGTCATTGGGATAAATATGTTCAAATCCACCCCCCAATACAGCTATGGTCGACAAGTCACAGGATAGGGCTGTTTGATGCGCAATGGCGTCAATTCCATACGCCAAACCACTAACAATAGTTACATCATAAGCAGATAATTCCTCTATTATTTTTTGGCATTGAATCTTCCCATACCTGCTCGGATTGCGCGTTCCAACGATAGCCACCATAGGGTTTTTATTCAAAAGGGTATTTTGCCCTTTAAAGTAAATAAAAAGCGGACTGTCTTTGATTTGGCTTAATTCTCTTGGATAGTTAGTACTTGTAAATGGAATAATTTTTATTCCCCTTTTTCGGATTAACTTTAATTTTTCTGCAAGATTAGAGGGATCAATTCCTTCGTAAATATTATCTACCAACTGTGGCCCAATTCCAGGTATACTAAGTAACTGAGCTCTTGTAGCTGAAAATACTTCACGAGCCGAACCAAAGGCCTCCAAAAGATTTCTAGCTAGAATAGGCCCAATACCTGAAATCTGAGAAAGACCCAGAAGGCAAACTTCTTCGTCCATATAATAGATTAAAAAGATTGATTAAGGCATCCGAAGTTCCAGCAATATTAAGCTATTTCCAACTCAAAATCAATAGGATAAAGTTTTCCGCATGAGTATATCCGTATCCATTCTGGAGCCATATTCAAAAGTATGTGTGCCGAATGACTCAAAACCAAACTTTTTATAAAAGTGGACAGCACGGTAATTTTCTTCCCAAACCCCAAGCCAAATATATTTTTTTAAAAAGGTTTGAGCTAGATAAAATGCCTGTTGTAAAAGTGATTCACCTATCCCTTTGCCGTGATAATCACGATCGACATAAATTCTCTGAATTTCAAAATAATCTTCACCCATATTCTCTGTTTGAGCCAACCCTATATTAACCTTTAAATATCCAACAATATGGGTTTGCCAGTAAGCCAAATAAAAAAATGAATCAGGGTTCAAAAGCTCATTTCGAAGGGTTTCCAAAGAGAAAGCCGTACTCAAATAGTGCTCCATATTCTGTTTATCATCAGCACTATAAAAAGTTTCCAGAAAGGTGCTTTTACTAATTTCTTGTAAGGAGGATATCTGGTTTAATCCAATTTTTTCAATGGTAATTTCCAATGTAACGATTTATTAGATTGACGCCTGTCGGCAAAAAAATGCTTTTATTTTTCTCCAAGAGAATAAATATAATAAGCTGTAAAGAGAAAACAAGAGAAAGGAACTCAGATGAACCTATGGAGGATTAACCAATTGAAATCCCAAGCCAATCAGAAAAGGAATAGGGATAGAGAACTTATTTTTTGAAATAGCAAGTAATTCGAAAGTTTACCCGATTAAAGCAAAAAATGAAAATAATAATTTATGAAGTTGAGAACCGCACGGTCAAATTGATTGTGATGAGAGCAGCTTAGAATAAGGACTAGTAATTCGAAGGAAAAAGATTTTTAGTGTGAATAGCTCTTAAAATGAAGTACAACAGCAATCCAAAAGGACCAGAAAAGAAGGTAAATAGCAAGCAAGGAATGAGCAACCATTTGTTGATTTGGTGTAGATGTCCATTATTTTTAATCCAAAGCCCAGTCATCAAATCGAAGGCTAAATAATGGACCCATCCTGTAGCTACTGCTAATTGGTTTCCAAACATGCCCATAATACCATCTAAAGAAGAGAATTGCTCAAAATCTTCTATTTGGAAGCCACTGCTCAGACCAATTACATATAAAATAGCCAATCCAGTAACGGGTATACCAATGATTAATTTATCCTTCCAAATCCATTGTTGCGGAACTAAAATAAGAATGAGCCATCCAATTAGCGCTATGGTATTGCTTAGATTAAAAATAAAATCTGCATTCATTTGAGCTATTTTACTTTATAATACTCTAAATTATTAATTTCCATATAAAAACACGTGAAAAGTAGCCATCAAATCTATCTGGTATTTATCATCCTTCTGTTGGTTCATGTTCAAAAAGGGGAAGGGCAGCACTTATTTATACTTTCAGGCCAATCCAATATGGCAAGAATGGACGAAACACAAACCTTTATTCCATTTTTAGAAAATTCTCTTGGAACAGAGAATATAGTGGTGGTAAAAGATGCTCACGGTGGACAACCTATAAGACAGTGGCTACCTCCCCATGCGTTGTATGATTCTTTATTGCAAAAAATAAATAGCAAAAATTTAGTTGTTGAAAAATTAAAATCCGTTTCGTTTATTTGGATGCAGGGGGAAAGGGATGCTCGGGAGGAGCTTGGTACGATATACGAACAACAATTATGGTCGGTGTACCAAAGATTATCTAATGATCTTCAGTTTGATCAAATCCACTTTATAATAGGTCGAATCAATGACTTTGATTTAAATAATGACCGTTATCCACACTGGACGTTAATTAGAGACATTCAAGTAAAGGTTGGAGGTGCAAAACCATATTTTGATTGGGTAGATACGGATGATTTAAACGATGGTCTTAATCATCTAGGCCATGATATTGAAAATGACCTTCATTTAACTCCAGAGGGGTATCGTATTTTAGGAGAGCGATTTGCTCGTGCGGCATTAAAGTTAATCGGGAGTAAAAATTGATTACTCTCCCAGTGCTTTATTTAGGTCTGCTATTAAATCCTCCACGTCCTCTACTCCGACGCTGAGTCTGATTAGGGAATCGGTTAGGCCAACTTTCAATCGTTCTTCTTTGGGAATAGATGCATGGGTCATAGATGCAGGATGACCAATTAAGGACTCTACACCTCCTAGTGATTCTGCTAAGGTAAATAAATGGGTATTACTAAGTATAGCTAAGGCATTCTCTGGGCGATCATCGTGTAAATCGAAAGATACCATTCCGCCGAAATCTCTCATTTGTTGAGCTGCAATGGAATGATTAGGATGATCTGGAAGGCCTGGGTAATATACTTTGGAAACTTTGGAGTGCGTTTTTAGAAATTGTGCAATTTGTGAAGCATTTTGACAGGATCTTTCCACCCTAAGATGTAGGGTCTTTATACCTCTTAGAATTAGAAAACAATCTTGAGGACCGGGAATGGCTCCCACAGCATTTTGTATATAGTACAAGCGATCCGCTAAATCTTTATTGTTGACAATGACTGCCCCGAGAACAACATCAGAATGACCTCCCAGATATTTAGTGGCAGAATGAATAACCATATCAGCTCCTAAAGTTAATGGCTGCTGTAGATAAGGAGACGCGAATGTATTGTCTACACAGCAGAGGATACCCTTTTTTTTGGCGATATTACAGATGGCTTGAATATCTATAATATTTAACATTGGGTTAGTTGGAGTTTCCACCCAAAGGATTTTGGTGTTGCTTTGTATTTGTGACTCCAGATGATCTACTTGATACATGTCGACAAATCTGGATTTAATTCCAAACCGTTGGTGCACTGCGGTCAATTGCCGGTAGGAACCTCCATACAAATCATTAGTTGCCAAGACTTCATCTCCAGGCTCCAATAGTCTCATAACCGCATCTAAAGCGGCTAACCCACTACTAAATGCAATGGCATGAGTTCCACTTTCTAGAGCAGCTAAATTAGCCTCCAAAACAGATCTAGTGGGGTTCTGCGTTCTTGCATACTCGTAGCCTTTATGCTCACCTGGTGCGGATTGAGCATAGGTTGAAGTTTGATAAATAGGCGTCATTACAGCTCCTGTTGTAGGATCCGGATGAATACCTGCGTGGATGACTTGTGTTGCAAATTTCATATAAGCTGATTGATAAAAAAAGGGTAATCCGAATTGCGAATTACCCTTCCTGGAATTAAAAATGTTGGATTAATTAACAGAATCACTCAATTCTTTACCAGGTTTGAATTTAACCATCTTCTTAGCTGGAATTTTAATTTCAGCACCAGTTTGAGGGTTTCTTCCCATACGTGCTTCACGCATGCTCACAGAAAAAGTTCCAAAGCCGATTAAAGTGACTTTGTCGTCTTGCTTAAGTGCATCAGAAATGCCACCTAAAACAGAGTTAAGTGCTTCAGTAGCTTGAGCTTTTGTTAATCCAGCACCCTCAGCAACTTTGTTAATAAGATCTCCCTTATTCATTATAATTAGTTTTGATTTAGAAATCTTGCCAAAAATAGACTGTCAATTTATCATTACAAAGCTTTTCTTCCAAAAAAGCCTAATTATTGGAGGATTAGCCACTTTTTTTTCGGAAAGGGTAAATATTTAATTAGAAGTGAACATTTTGACCGGAATCGGGTATTAGATGAGAATGAATTTAGAACGAGGTAATGTTAGAAAAAGAAGAAAAAAAAAGAGGTTTTAGCTTTCTTAAGGTTCCTAAAATTATAAAGGATTATGTGGCTATTTGGAAAAATGAGGGTTTTAAGTCACTGTTAAAAAAGAAAGGTTGGAAGGTAGTGGTTTTGATTATCGCCTATTATTTGATTAGGGATTCTATTCTCTATATATTGATTCCATACTTAATTGCCAAAGGTTTCATCTCTTTGAATTAAGTTTCAACACTTAGGTAAAAAATAAATCTTTTGAAATGGTGAATGGGCCTATTCATTGCCTGCCTATGACTTAATTCTTTCTCCCAAGAGGTTAAATAAAAATACAGTACAAAATATCATTCCACCAGGGAAAAGAGCCAACCACCAAGCTGGGAAATAATTTCTTGCTGAATTGAGCATAGAACCCCAGGTAACTTTTTCCGGAGGAATTCCAACACCTAAAAATGAAAGAAAAGCTTCTAATAAAACTGCTCCGGCTATTCCAAAAGAGAGAGAGACTAGTATGGGGGTGCTTGCGTTTGGTAGGATATGTTTAAACATGATTCTAAAATCTGAAAATCCTAGATTACGAGCGGCATCTATGTAGGGTAAATTTTTAATTCTTAAGTATTCTGCCCTAGTAAATCGAGCAATTCCGGTCCAAGCCAAGCAGCCGATAATACCCATAATCCAAAGTAAACTAGGCTGTTGGATGATGGCCAATAGAGCGAGTAAGAGCAAAAGAGTTGGTATAGAATTAACTATTTCTATCAGCCTCAAAATCAAAGTATCTAATGGAATAGTTATTTTTTTAGAAAAGAAAGATAATCGGCTTAGCAAAACCCCCAATCCTATAAAGATCAACGATATTCCTATAAATATCGCCCAACTCATAAGCCAGTTTGTTGTATTATTATCATAGAATAACCAATATCTCCTGCTATAAAATCCCACAAAGAAAGCGAGGATGACTCCCATTATTGCCATTAAAGTTATTCCTCTTTTTGCGCGCCAACCATCATTGCCATAATACCCAGCCAATGCACCTAAGAGTACTCCTATAAGGGCCGCTATTCCCATTGCGATAAGACCAACCCATAATGCTGTTCGTGTTCCGCTGATTATTCCCGCTGCGATATCTCTTCCCAGACCATCTGTACCCATCCAATGCCAAAAGCGGAGGGAGGGTACATTTTGAGGCCCTAAAGGGCTTTTATACCCCATATTATTACGATCAATGGTATGGTAAGAATACGGAATGAGGGGCCTAATTATTTTAGTATAGGGAAGGTCTTCCCACCTCTGTCCCCTCTGAAGGGTTAATTTCATAGGCTGGTGGTCTGACCAAATAGGAAAATAGCTTTGGCCTTCCACTTTGATGTAAATAGGTTTTTCGTTAGCAATGAAATCACCTGCTATGGCAATGAAAACTAGAAAATACAATCCATACACCAGTTTCATTTCTCATCTATTTTTACCCTAGGGTCTACCCAATAGTACAATAAATCGGATACGAGAATCCCTAGCATGGTTAAGAAAGCAGCCATCATAAGGACTGAATTAACCACGGGCCAATCTCTACCAAAAATGGCATCTACCATGAGTTTGCCCATTCCTGGGATATTAAAAATATACTCAATAACCACTGAACCAGCTAAAAGGGAGGGAAGAATACCTCCAAACATGGTTAATATGGGGAAAATAGCATTTGGTAGGGCATGTCGAATAACAATTTGCCACTCAGTTAAACCCTTTGTTTTAGCTAGTTTGATGTAAGTTTTATCTAGTTCGTTAACCATGGATTGTCGCATTTGTCTGGCAGTGAAAGCTAGAGATCCGTATGTCAGGCAAATAATGGGTAGCGTTAAATGATGCATTCTGATTTTCAAAATAGTCCACCAATTCATATTTGAATCAATATATCCTGGACCCATCGTTGGAAAAAGGTCTAGACCATATTCCGGAGTAGTTAAAAAAACAATAGCCATAGTAGCCATCCAAAATCCAGGTATGGAAAACCAACTTAAAAGGGTCACCGTGAGTATTTTATCGAGTTTGGAATCCCGATAGTAAGCCCCTAAAACTCCCAAAGGCAAAGCTAAAATATAGGTCAACAGGATAGAAATTATATTTAAAACCAGGGTCCATTTTAGTGCTTTTAGTATTTTTTTGCCAACTGGTTGAAGGTCGGCAAATGAATTACCACCGCTTCCCCTAATCCAGCTGGTGATCCATAGGTGGTATTGATTCTCCCAGCCATTCCAAGTTATTGAAGGTAAAAAATGCCAATTGGAAACGGGAGTTTTATTGATACGATGAAAACTATCGTTGACATCTGCCACCTTTTGTTGGAGCCCAGGCACCTCTGGGTTATTGTTTATCCATTGATTTAATAATTCTAAATTGGCGTTAATGGGATCTTCTTGATGTTGTTGAAACAGCATTCGGCTAATCCGGTATAGTTCTCCAGGCAATTGGTATTCCTGTATTATATTTTTTAGTTCCATTAAAGAAACAGCATATTGAGTTACCGCTTTGGGTTTTCTATATTTACTGCTCAGAATTTCAGCAGTCTTTTGGATATCTCGATCTTTAAAGAAGGTGTTAGGGTGCAAATCTCCCCAAGTATATAGAGAAAAATAAAATAGGGGACGGTCCAACCCTAAAAAAGAACGGGTCTCATAATAAACCTCCTCTGAATCCGTCTCAGTTCTAAAGTTGCCTTTGGAAATAGTATTGAGATAAATTTCCGCTCCATCCCCCGGGGCCCAACTATTCAGAATAAATGCTAATATAGAAATGATGAACAGTCCAGGTAGAAATTGTAGGATCCGCTTTAGGGTTAATCGGAACATAGGATCAATTATTCCCTAAGTTTTAAGAAATGACTGACAAATCCTGGTGCTAGTGGGGTAGTTATTGGTTCATATCTTTTGTGTATGGCCAGTCTTTCAGTGGGAACAAACAAATAAATATGGGCTACTTCTTCATGAAGGATGTTTTGTAGTTCCATGTATTTTTCGGTTCTCATTTTTTCATCTTGAGTAATCCGGATGGCATCTATCAGGTCATCAGTGTATTGATTCCCAAATCCTGTACGGTTATCTCCTTCAGAGTGTAGTCTTTGTTTAGGATCCCAAAAATCTGGGGAAATAGTACTACCTGAAAGGGTCATCTGGTAGTTTTTATTTCTCCAGTCTGCTAGTAAAACAGCACCTTCTTTGGGTTCTAATACAATGGATATACCTGCTAATTTGGCATTATCTTGAACCAATATTCCTAAATTTCTAGCATTTTCACTGTTTGCTGGGATGGCTAGGCGAACTTCTAGTTTTTCCTTTTTTCCTTGAATGATTTTATCGTAGTAACCGTCTCCATCGGAATCTGTCCAGCCCACCTGTTCTAATAGTTCCTCTGATTTATTGGGATTGAAAGAATACGGTTCAATATTACTATTGTAATAACTTGCCGATGGAATGACAGGCGAAATAGTTCTTTGTGCATTTCCATTGTAAAGTTTTTCGATTATTTCATCAATATCAACGGCATAAGCTATGGCTTGTCTTACATTTCGATCTGAAAGAAGCCCATCTTGTGTATTTAATGCAATGAAATAATAGATTAGCGACAATGGAGTTTCGAAATGAAACTTTTGATTAAGAGTTGGATCATTCAATAGATCTTGAAAATTAGCCGGATCTATTTTAGTGAGCACATCTATTTCTTCAGATTTTAAAGCAGCAATAGCCGTTCCCGTGTTAATAATAGGCTTATAAATTATTTTTTCAGGTAAAGCTCTCAGTACAGGGTTTTTATCTTTGGCTTGGTCTCCCCACCACTCTTTTTTTCGCTCTAAAACAATCTGTTGCCCTGTTTCCCAGGAAACCAATCGATAGGGACCAGAGCCTTGAATAGATTCAGGTGCTCTGCTAAATTTTTCTTGGGTAAAGTAGGATGCAAATTGTTGGAGGTTTTGGTTGTTAGAAAGTTCTTTTTCTAATTGAGTTTCATCTGTAAAAATAGCAAAAGGAATATTGCTTAACCACCCTTCTGGGTCATAAAGATGAGCGGGTAGAAGCTGGATAGAATTGCCAATTGCTGCCAAACCAAGGATATAAGGTTCTCCGGTGTAAACGGTAAATTTTTTAGGGTTAATGGAATCTACTAGTACATCTTTAATAAATGTAAGGTAAGGTCTTATATGTTGGGCTGGAACTTCTGGATGTAGCGCTGTTTTTAATGAAAAGACATAATCGTTACCCGTAATTGGAGTTCCATCATCCCAAGAGGCTTCTTCCAAAATTTCGAATGCATAGGTCAATCCACCCTTCCAAGGTCCCTCTTCAATAGGCTTAATTTGAGGTAAAGACTTGACTGCATAGGGCAATAATTCAAACGTATTGTGGTCAATGGTCAATAGATATGAAAATATTCCATCTAAAACTTGAGCGGCATACGCATTGGTTTTGAGCAATGGGTTTAGTTGATCCGGCTCTGCTTCTAGCCTAATAACTAGTTCTTTTGGGTTTCTATTAAAAGACTTATTGGATTGATCAGATTGACACCCATAAGTAAATAAAAGCCCAATTGAAAGGATATAAAAGGTTGATTTCATAGTATTTATTCTAAAAGCCAATTACAAAAATACCAATTTTTCAAGTGATATAAGTAATCTTGATTAAGAGGAAAGAGATGAACATAATCTAAAACGATTTTGTTGGCTTTGAAATTTCAGACAGATGAAAAAAATCATTATTGCCGGGGGAACAGGGTTGGTTGGTCAAGCCCTTTCAAAAAGATTAAAGGAATTAGGCTATGAGGTTTTTTTATTAAGTAGAAAGCGTCACCCACAAGGTTATGTTTGGGATCCTTCAAAAAACTATATTGAAGAGGGAGCGCTAGACCAGACTTTCGCAATTATAAATTTAGCTGGGGCAGGCATAGCCGATCAATATTGGACGAATAAAAGAAAGAAAGTCATCACCGGGAGTAGAGTGTCAGCTGCTGAAACCTTTGAAAAAGCTTTTGAAAATCCGAAAAACAGACCAGACATTTATCTTTCAGCTGGGGCAATTGGGTATTATGGAAATCGAGGAAATGAGTGGTTAACAGAAGCAGCTCAGGAAGGTTCTGATTTTTTAGCCAATAGCTGTGTAGAATGGGAAAATGCTGTTCAAAAATTAAATAGATTTCCAATAAGGCTTGTGCAATTTCGGATAGGTATTGTATTAAGTAATGCTGGAGGTGCTTTTGAAAAAATGCATTTACCCTACAAACTGGGCTTGGCTGCATATTTTGGAAATGGACAAATGTGGTATTCGTGGATTCATATTCACGATTTGATTGAGATGATGGTTCGCGCTATAAAAAATCCTAATATCCAAGGGGTTTTTAACGCGGTAGCTCCTCATCCAGTTACCAATAAGGAACTCATTTTGGCAATGAAAAAAGAAGGAGGACGAATGGCTATGGTCATTTCAGTTCCCTCATTTCTTCTGAGGCTTATGATGGGAGAAATGTCTGCAGTAATCCTTTCTAGCGCTAAAATAAGTTCAGAAAAGATTACTGAGACAGGTTTTAATTTTAGGTATGCCACTATTAATGAGGCAATGAAAGAACTGCTAACTTAGGGTTTGAATACTTCGATATCGTGACTTTTGACCACCAAATCGGTAAATTTACCTTTGAATCTGGTCGCTTTTACGATATGGTTGTCAATCCAATGGTAGTTTCCTCCCCTTGGCTTACCCATGACCATCCCGTGGTATTTGAAATCGTGTTGCTTCAACCAAGTTTCCGTGATTTCGCGATGCTCTTCAGTTCTAGAGGTAAAAAAAGTAATGATATGACCTTCCTCATACCATTTATTAATAGTTTCCAGCGCATCTGGATAAGGTGCGCAAGTTAACATTCGTTCGGGCTCTTCATTGGGAATATCATCGCAGATAGTCCCGTCTATATCAATGAGAAAGTTCTTAATAGATTCGGGAAGAACAGGGCTTATTTTTGCTCCTTTTTCATCAAATGCTTCGTGCAAATCACGATTACTCATACTATAATTTTTGTGCAAAACTAATAAATGTCTGAACCATCTGGTTATTTATATCAAAAACTTAAATATTCGTTAGGATCTACAGGTTGTCCCGAAAACCAAAGTTCAAAGTGAAGATGTGGCCCATTGGATAGTTTACCAGTATTTCCAATAATAGCTATAGCTTCTCCAGCTTTAACATGATTGCCTGATTTTTTGAGTAAAACAGAATTGTGTTTGTAAAAACTGACTATGTTGTTACTGTGTTGAATTCCAATGGTGTTACCTGTCTCCAAAGTCCAATCTGAGAAAAAAACTACTCCATCTAAAACTGCTTTTATTGGTGTATTAGCTGGAGCCAAAACATCCACTCCATAATGTTTTTCGTCTGGCAAAAAAGTATAGCTTATTTCTCCACTGATAGGGCTCATAAAAAATAATTCTTCAAGGATAGGGTCATCTGAGTTAAAGGGAGTCCTCGGAATAGTCTTTTCCCCTTGGGTTTGTCCTAAAGAATCCAAAATATTAATTTCACCGGTAAGTATTTTTCCAAAATTTTCAGTGTAGGCCCTTTGAGATATCAGTTGCTTTTCTAATTCAAAAACCTGCTGTGACAGTTTTTGCACTTCCAATTTACTTTTTTTTCCAACATATCCGGGTAGATATTCTTTAAGCGGAGTAAAAGCAACCAACAAATATACGATGAGCGCAATGGTTACTATAATAGAGGATATGAGGATATATATATTTTTGAGAGTTAGTTGATAAGAGTTTATCTCCTCGAAAGTCTCATTATTCATGAGTACCAGACGGTAGGTATTCTGAAATCCAGTTTTGTTTTTTTCTATATCTTGGTAATTATCCGCCATTTGAAAAAATCATTGGATATTTGTCCTAAATAACTACAAAATAAATTTTCATAAATATAGTTATTATTGGACGCTATTAAAGCAAAATTACGGAAATGATGAAACTACATAGGTGTTATTACCACACACTATTCATATTAATTATACTCTTAACTACTTCTTGCGTAACCCAAAAGCAAAAGGGTGATCTTTCTACTTTGGGAAAGGTATACCACAATACAACCTCCAGATATAATGGCTATTTTAATGCCAATGAAATTTTAGAGGCATCCTTTATAAGCTTGGAGAACCAACAAACGAACAACTATAATCAACTGCTCCCCATTTTTAAATATTTAAATGTTGAAAACCCCCAAGCAGTTTCTGCTGAATTAGATGAGGCCATCAAAAAAGTGTCTGTTGTTGTGGGTTTGCATAGAGAAAGCAGGTGGGCTGATGATTGTTACTTATTGATGGGTAAAGCCCAGTTTCTTCAGCAAGACTACGAGGCTGCAGAACAAACCCTTAGGTATTTGGTCAACGAATACGACCCCTCTTTATTAAAGTTGAAAGAGGCTAAGAAAAAGAATAGTAAGGAAAAAGAGAGCAATCAGAAAACAAAAAAAGAAGTAAAAAAAGAAATTAAAGAACGCGAAAAGCAAAGAGTGGCCTACAATAAGGCGGTTAAAAGAGCGAGGAAAAAAGGAACAAAAGCTCCATCTCGCAAAGATTTTATGGGGGAATCGGATAGGGAAGATGAGGTGGTCGATTTAAATGAGGAACCTATTCCAGCACCTATTCCTGCTTTGACTAGGGATGAAAAACAATCAATGCTTAAGCATAATCCTGCCTTCAGAGAAGGTCAACTTTGGCTGGCAAAAACCATGATTGAAAGGGATAATAAAGAGGGTGCTAAGCGGCTTTTAGATGATTTGGAAAATTATGCAAATTTCACCGCTTCGCTTCAATCTGAGTTTCACGCTGTCAAAGCTTACTACTACTTAAAACTGAAAGAATATGAAAGTGCATTGCCTGAAATAGAGCAGGCTTCAGAATATTCAGTAAATAATATTACTAAAGCCAGAATGGCATTTATAACGGCACAATTATACCAACTTAATAAAAATAATGAACAGGCTTTAGCCTATTTTCAATTAGCTAAAAAGTACAATTCAGATCCAGAAATGGAGTTTTTTTCTTCTTTAAACATAGCTATGAATACTTCGGCTAGTCCAGAGAAATCTAGGGATAATTTGGAAAAAATGCTTAACGATGAAAAGAATGAAATCTATGCGGATCAAATTTACCACGCTTTAGGTGTTCTGGAACTGGAAACTGGGCAAGAGGAGGATGCAATTGCGTTATTTTTAAAGGCCATTGAGGTTAGTAATAATGAGAATCGAAATTTAGAAACATTTATAGTACTGGCTGAATTGTACTTTAAAAAAGAAGATTTTGTGGCGGCGAAGGATTATTATCAGAAGGCTCTTGGGGCCATGCCTAATCAAGACATGAGGTATAGTGAGATAAAAGCCATGAATGATAATCTAGATGAGATAGCAGAAAATATAAATATAATAAATCTTCAGGATAGTCTTTTGAAGTTGTCCGAAATGAGTCCTGAAGAATTGAAAGAAGTGGCGGCTAGGCAAAAAGCAAAAAGTATTGAGGAGACACAAAATGCTGAGGAAGAGGAAGCAAAGAGTAATCCTATGCTTCAAGGTAGAAATGGGAATAGGAAACTTAACACAGTCGGAACAGCTGGAATAAGTAACCTAACGGTAAGTTTACAGAGCTCTTTTTTTGCTTATGACGAAAAAGCATTGGCTAGGGGCAAAAGGGATTTTGAAAGAAAATGGGGAGATCGGCCATTGGCAGATAATTGGAGAAGGCAGGAGGCGATTAATGATTTTTCTATAGCGGAGTTGGAGGAAGAGATCATTGAGGAAGTACCTATTCCGTTATTAACTGAAGACGAGGTGGCAGAAATTATTGGTACACTGCCTACTACTCCTGAGGCTAAGATATCTGCGGGTTTGAAAATACAAGAAGCAATGTTCAATTTAGGAGTTCTATACAGGAATAAATTGAACAATAACGAAGCTACTATAAAAGTTTTAAAGGAACTTCTAGATCGATTCCCGAAAAACAATTACGAACCTGAAGCGATGTATTTTTTATATATCGCCTACTCTGATATGGGTAATAGCAGCCAAGCAGGATATTATAAACGCGCTATCATTGCTAAGTTTCCCGGATCAAAATTTGCTGAGGTTTTAACCAATCCCAATTATTTGGCTGAATTAGAGGACGAAGAAAAAAGATTGAATAACTACTATAACGAGGCCTACCGCTGGTTTGTCCAAGGCTCCTATAAAAAGGCTTTTGATATGGTTCAACAATCTAAAAGCGAATTTCCACCTCAAAATAAGTATCAGGCTAAATTTGCTTTATTAGGAGCTATGTGTCAAGGTAATCTAGACGGAGAGGAGCAGTATAAAAGGGCGTTGAGAGAGGTGGTAGGAAAATATCCCAATACGGAGGAGCAATCTCGTGCTAGGGAAATATTGAGATTACTCGGAGATGCAATAGCAGCTTTACCAGGAAATGCAAAAGGCGATATAGAGAGATTCAAGGATGAACCTGATCAAATTCACTATATAGTTATTTCAATAGAAGACGATTCAGACGTATTGAATAAAGCAAAAATTGCGGTGTCTAATTACCATATGCAGTATCACAAACTCGATAAATTGAGAATTTCAAATTTGTATTTGGGTAGTAATGATGGGGAGCGGTTTCCCTTATTGGTAATAAGAAAATTTGATAATAAGGAAGCGGCAATGAAGTATTATTTAGCAGCCAAAAGGAATCAGAAAGATTTTATTGATAATAAAGTCGAATACGCGGTTTTTCCCATGTCCCAGAATAACTATAGAGAAATATTGCGATCCAAATCATTAGATGGATACAGCGAATTTTTCAACACCTATTATTACTAATCTTGTTGGGGCAATTTTATCAAAAAGGTCTTTCCATTCGGATTATCTAGTTTGCTATCCAAAAGCCATGGATTGTAAACTTTTAACATCCTATAGGTAATTCCTTTTGACTGCGCGTAGTCTGCCAAACTAGGAATAGAATTTTGAATGGTGTCAATATAGTGAGGTTCCAGTGGAGGATAAACATCTTCTGGGGTAAGATAGAATCCGAATTTCTCTGGATACGTTAAAATTTCTTTGATAGCTACCAATCTGAAGATATACCTTGAGGTTTCTTCGTTTAGGTTCATCTCGTAGTAGTTATTTGTTTTTTGATTTCTAATTTCTTCACTCATTTTAGTGGCCCCAAGATTGTAGGCTGCAGCGGCCATCGTCCAACTGCCAAATTTTTCTTTGTAATGCAATAGGTATTGGCACGCTGCCTCAGTGGCTTTTTCCAAGTTGAATCGCTCGTCAATCCCACTAGTAATTTCCAGCCCGTAAGCTTTTGCCGTAGGCGACATTAGTTGCCAAAAACCTTTGGCACCTGCAGGAGAATTTGCATTACTTAGGTTAGATTCTGCAACGGAGAGGTATTTGAAATCATCTGGTATGCCATATTTTGATAGAATAGGCTCAATGATCGGAAAATATTTAGATTTTTTTTTCAGGTTCAAAAGGGTGCTGGAGTGCCAATAGGTATTCACTAAGAGTTCCCGATCCAGCCTTTCTCTAACGTCGAAATTTTTCATGGGAAGCATCTCTTCAGCAAAATCAAAAGTATCTCCAAGAGCTACGGGTTTGATTTGCTGTCCTATTGGTTCCTTATTTAAAGGTTGGTCATTGAGGTAAGAAGTAAAAAATACAATGGTCAAAAAAGCGGCAATCACTCCGGTGTAGGAAAATAGGATTTGTTTCATTAGGTGTTGGTTCTTTTAAATATGGGTACTGTTGAACAAGGTTCTCCAAACATAAGGCTTTTCACATGGGGAGTCAATAAGTGGGTGATTTTTAAATAGAACCAAGGCGGAATAGAAAACGCTCCACAGCCTTTAACAACTACCCTCTGGTCTTTGTAATCATTGGGGTTAAGATGGGAAAGGTATTGGTTTAATTGTGTATCATAAAAGGAGTTCTCATCTCCGAATTGAATGTCTTTGACATAAGGGAATGCAGTTGCAGCAACTAGCATGTATGCCCACATGGGAATAATGGCTTCGGATGAACAAGACACGAGTAAAACTTTGTCTTTTTCCAAAGTCCAATCTTTATTTTTTAGAGAAGATCTGAAATCTTTTTCTTTAAGCATTAGTCCTTGGAAGAGATAATCTTTAAAATCAAAATGGGCAAAGGATACTGATTGAAGATGCTCATCTGGTTTGAGGGTAACCAATCCACTTGCAGCTACTCGATTGACTAAGGGTTTGTCCATATTTAGTTCTCTTTATCTTCTGCAACGGCCGGAATGCCTATTTCGTTGTCGGGGGTTTCAAATTCTTTTAACTTTGGTAATTCATTCAGGCTGTTTAACCCGAAATAATCCATGAATTTCACGGAAGTTCCATATAGTAAAGGCCTTCCTGGACCTTCATCCCTTCCAGTAATTTCGACCAATTCTTTTTCCATTAGTTTTTGAATGGCATAATCACAATTGACCCCTCTAATTTTTTCTAATTCACTTTTGCTTACAGGTTGTTTGTAAGCGATAATAGACAAGGTTTCCAAAGCAGATCTTGAAAGTTTTTTATTGGAGTTTTGTTTCAAAAATATCCCTATGGTGGAGTGATAAGCTGCTTTAGTGACGAATTGCCAACCCCCTGCCATTTCGATCACTTCAATAGCATGTGATGGAGACTGGTATTTTTCTACTATATTTTGGATAGAGGTTTGCAAGTCTTCTTCTTTGAAATTGGTGCCAAGGCTTTCCTCTATACAACTTTTAATTGCTGAGAGTTGGATTGGTTGGTTACTGGAAAAAATTAAGGCTTCTAGGTGTTTGTCCAGTTGTTCCATTCTTTTTTTGCGTAAAATTACCACTTTAGACAACTATTCTGAATAACTTGTCGTCACTAATAAAAAACATTACCATGAAACAAGGTTTATTGGCCCTAGTAATTCTTTCCTTTCCTATATGGGTTAGTGGACAAATTACTTATAAAACAGGTGGGGGAGAAATTATTTTTGGTTTTGCCGATTTGATTGATGACAACGGGCAAGATTTAAGCGAGGGCGTAAGGACTTCTTTATTTTTTCACTTATCTCAATATAGGCACCTTGATTTGAATAATAATTTGGGATGGTTTACCGGATTAGGTCTTAGAAACATTGGATTTGTCGGGCAGGAGGGTTCGGAAAAAGTCAAGCGCAGGGTATACACCATTGGCGTTCCTTTAGGAGTGAAATTAGGTAATTTCAGGAAACGAACGTTTGTGTTTGGTGGACTCGAGGGTGAATTTGCCTTTAATTACAAAGAAAAGAGATATGTTAACGGCAAAAAAATAAGTAAGTACACCTCTTGGTTTAGCGATAGAACACAAAAATTTTTGCCCTCTGCTTTTGCCGGAATCCAATTTAGCGAGGGCTTAAATGTAAAGTTTAGGGTATACCTAGATGACTTTATGAAAGGGGAGTACCGAGAATCCAATTTATTTCATTTTTCTTTGTCGTATCAATTGGAATATGGAAAAAGAAAAATGGGTAAAAGGGAGACTTCTGATCTCTAAGACTTCTTATAACTAAAAGAATGACCTATTTTTGAAGTTTAAATGATAACCATGAAGCATATTTTAACTCTATTAGTATTTGTTTTTCTAGCAGCATGCGGCCAGCAGGAAAAAAATAATAGAGATTTTTCTGAAATGTCAGACGAAGAATTGATGGTAGAGGCAAAAGCCTTAGCCCATAAGTTTATTTTAACGGATGGTCATGTAGATTTACCTTACCGGTTAAAGGTGAAAAATTTTAGACTGACCAAGGAATTTCTCGGAATCCCTATTGCTACAGATGAGGGAGATTTTGATTATGAAAGAGCTAAAGCAGGTGGATTAGATGCACCTTTTATGTCTATATATATCCCATCTTCTTACCAGGTATCGGGAGGTGCTAAAGAATTTGCGGATTCTCTGATTAATATGGTTACCGGTATAGCTGAAGCGCATCCCACCAACTTTGCAATAGCCACCTCTCCTGAGGAGGTGAAGAGCTATTTTGCCGAAGGCTTAATTTCTTTGCCTATGGGGATGGAGAATGGGGCTCCTATCGAGGACGACCTCAGCAATGTGAAGTATTTTCACGAGCGAGGGATTCGCTATATCACTTTAACGCATGCCACGGATAATCAGATTTGTGATTCGTCTTATGATACGACGGGAACTTGGGGAGGTTTGTCTGAATTTGGCAGAGAGGTGGTTCAGGAGATGAATCGAGTGGGTATTATGGTGGATATTTCGCATGTAAGCGACCAAACCTTCTATCAGGTGATGGAATTAAGTAAGGCTCCTGCTATTGCTTCTCATTCTTCTTGCAGGAAATTTACGCCAGGATTTGAGCGCAATATGGATGACGATATGATCAAACTCTTAGGTGAAAAAGGTGGAGTGATTCAAATAAATTTTGGTTCTACCTTTTTGGATGGAGCCATTGCTCAGCAGCGAGACTCTCTTAGGGAGTTGTTGCGGACGCAGCTATCCGATGCTGGGTTGACCTATACTGACGAAGCGGCGAAACCAGTGATAGAAGCTTTCCAAAAAGAGCATCCTGCCCTATACTCAGATGTTAAAATGGTGGCAGATCACATTGATCACGTAGTGGCTTTGGCGGGAATCGACCATGTCGGAATTGGTTCAGATTTTGACGGCGTAGGGGATTCTCTTCCCACCGGACTAAAGGATGTTTCCCAGTATCCCAATTTGATTTTTGAATTGTTAAAGCGAGGGTACACGGAAGAGGATATTGAAAAGATTTGTTCGGCCAACGTCTTTAGGGTATGGAACGAAGTAGAGAAAATTGCAGCTAGTCTTTAATGGAGGTTTAATTAGATAGAGGTATTTATGAAATCATTTATCGTTAGCGTTATTCTAACTTTATCTTGGACATGGGTGGTGGCTCAAAGTGAAGATACTACTATTTATCAGGTAGTGGAACAAGCAGCTATGTTGAGTCCATGTGCTGATACTACCCTGTCAAAAGAAGAAAGAGACCAATGTGCCCAGCAATTATTGCTGCAATTTGTTTACCAAAATGTCACGTATCCTCTTCTAGCCAGTCAAGAAGGACACGAAGGAACCGTTGTGGTTAGATTTGTAGTAGAAAAAGACGGATCCCTTTCGGGAAAAGAAATATTGCGCAATGTAGAGGGAGGTTGTGGCGAAGAGGTGTTGAGAGTGCTGGATCTTTTTCAAACAGGTGGTATTCAATGGATTCCAGCTAAAAATGAAGGCAAAATCGTCAGATCTAGTATTACTTTACCCGTAAAATTCAAATTAGAAGAAGCTCCTCCTTATGAGCTTAGGGATGGAGATACGGTATATACTTCTTTTGATACCCCACTAGGTTTTGAAGGCGGGGCAGAGGGTCTAACGCAATTTTTAGACGAGCAATTGGTTTATCCAGAGTCTGCTAAAGAAAGCTGTAAGGTTGGGAAAATTGATATCGAAATAATTGTTGAAGCTACCGGAAATGTTAGAGTTTTGGATCTGGTGGATTACTCCAATCTCGGACTTGATTTCTGGAATGCGGGAATTCAAACAGTTACCAACACCTATGGTAACTGGATACCTGCAACTTATGAAGGGAGAGCGGTTCCCTCTTCTTTAACCCTCAGCCTTAACTTTAGACCAGATTTTATTTATTGTAATGCTATTAATGAAGGCTATACGGTTGCCAGTAATTGGGCAGCTGAAGCTGGTTCTCTTTTGGAAGAGGGTGATATTGATAACGCTCTACTTAAAATAGACAGTGCTTTGTTTGAATTTCCTGATAATGCTGAGTTTTTAATTTTTAGGGGACAAATCATGTTGGACCAAAACAGATTTGTAGAGGCTTGTGAAAACTTATCTAAAGCTAAGGAAATAGCAATGATCAATTGGTATGATGACGTGCTCTCTATGATCTGCAAGCAGTGACCTCTTAACCGTCTTTATCCGATTCTTGAGCCAGATGGAATAATAGCTCTTTTTTTAATGACAACAATTCCATCTTTAATGGTGTAGGTATCGGTTTCTTGATCTTTTAAATTGGCACTTCCCCTAATAGTAACCTGATCACCTATCATACAATTTTTATCGATTATGGCGTTTTCGATATAGCAATTCTCACCTATACCCATATAAGGTTTCTTCTTGGTGGATTTAGTGACTTCATCCAAGGTTTGATAATAGTCATTTCCCATTATAATAGTGTTGGATATAACGGTGTTCTCTCCAATTCTAGATCGAATTCCCACTATAGTTCTTTCGATGCTTTTGGCGTGAATGATAGACCCTTCGGCGACAACGGCTTGTCTGAATACCGTCCCAAATATTTTGGACGGAGCTAATAATCTCGGTCGGGTATATATAGCGGCTTTATTATCAAATAAATTGAAGGCGGGCACCTTATCAGTGAGTGCTAAGTTAGCTTCAAAAAAAGACCTGATGGTTCCGATGTCTTCCCAATATCCATCGTAATTATAGCTGGCAATTTTTTTTCCTGAATGAATTGCATTAGGAATGATTTCTTTTCCGAAATCTATGGAGCCAGCATCTTCTTTGAATAAATTCTCAAGAGTTTTTCTGTTGAAAATATAGATCCCCATAGAGGCGAGATAGTGCTTATTTTCTTTGGCATACTTGGAAGCTACTGGAGATTCCCAGCCTTTTAATTTTTCAGGGGAAGGTTTTTCAATAAAACTATCTATTAGTCCTTTTTCATTCACTTTTAGAATTCCAAATCCGGTAGCATCTTTGGCCACTACAGGAATAGTAGCAATAGTGATTTCTGCTTTTTGATCTATATGAAATTGTCCGAAACCTTGTAAATCCATCTGGTAAAGTTGGTCACCTGATAAAATCAAGATGTATTCAAAATCTTGATTTTTCAAATGATGCATGGATTGGCGAACCGCATCGGCTGTACCCTGAAACCAGTCTCCGCTAGTAGGGGTTTGTTCGGCTGCTAAAATATCTACAAACCCTCTGCTAAAATGATCGAAGTGGTAGGTATTCTTGATGTGCTTATTTAATGAAGCAGAATTATATTGGGTAAGCACAAACATCCTTCTGAGACCTGAGTTGAGGCAATTGGAAATAGGAATGTCAATCAAACGATATTTTCCTCCGATTGGAACAGCAGGTTTAGATCGCTTACTAGTTAAAGGAAATAGTCTAGTACCTGCGCCACCACCTAATATCAAAACCATCATTTTATTGACCATAAGACTAAAGGTATTGTTTGTAAATCTGTAAATATTTTTCAGCTGAAGTATTCCAGCTGAAATCTATTTTAATTAATTTTTCTCTTAAATCTTTGAATCGTTCTGTTTGCATATATAATCTCCCTGCTCTGTAGATGCCAAGCGCTGCATCGTCCAAGTTAAAGTAGGTAAATTGAATCCCTCTCCCCTCTGTTCTAACATCATCTATATCTGGAACTGTATCCTTTAGGCCGCCAATAGCTCTTACAATGGGGACGGTTCCATAACGCATGGCATACATTTGATTGAGGCCACAGGGTTCCACCCTGGAAGGCATCATAATAAAATCTGATCCAGCATATAATTGGTGAGCCAATTCCTCGTCATATCCAATATGTACGTCAAATCTTCCTGGGTATTTTTTCTTTAATTCCAGAAAAATTTCCTCAATTTCAGATTGACCGCTACCTAACACCAAAAAAGCTACTTTAACTCCTGAATACATCATTCTTTGATATAAGTCAGGTAATAAGTCAGCTCCTTTTTCCTTTACCAATCTTCCAATAAAAGTAATGACAGGATAATCGAGATTGAAATTAAAACGATTTAATAAGGCTTTTTTATTTTCATTTTTGAAAAGTTCTAAATCATTCCCCTTCATAGGATGGCTCAGATAAATATCTTTCTGCGGATTCCATACATCTACATCAATACCATTTAGAATACCAGTGGCTTTGGTGCGTTCCTTTCGCAATAATTCTTCCATTCCATGAAAGGTCTCCATAATATCCTCCAAGTAGGACTGAGAAACGGTGGTAAAATGCCAAGCGCATTTTATAGCGGAAGCCAAAGGATGAATTTGCCCATTCCAATCTAAAAGCCCATGACTTTTGGGATCAGTTGGGGGAAGTAAGGGCAATTTTTCCCATTCAAAAGCACCAGTATACTCGCCATTATGGATGGTGAATATAGTCGGAATGTCTTTAAGGTTGTCAAATAGAGGACTATTCTTAATCAAATAAGGAATGAGTCCAGTATGGTGATCGTGACAATGAAGGATATCTGGTTTCTTTTTTTCTTTTAAAAGCCAGTGAAGAACTGCTGCTTGGAACGCCAAAAATCTTTCTGGTTCATCTTCATACCAGCCTTCCTGTGGATCGCCATAAATTCCAGATCGATCAAATTTGCCAGGAATATCTATGGTGTATAAGGTGAAGGGCAAAGTATCCTCCGCTACTTTTTGGACTTCAAAATGGATAGTGGTGTTCCATTGTCTAAATTTGCCGGAGAGTACCTTTTTGAATGAGGCCTTTTCCAACCAAGGTAATGTATATTTGGGTATGACCACTTCAGATAAATGAGCCTTTCTATTCTGGTAAATAGGAAGTGCTCCGACTACGTCTCCCATACCACCTGCTTTGGCGGCAGGATAGCATTCAGCACTTATGTGTAGTATTCTCATTGCGGTTTGAGGTTAATGTCTAAAATTAATCCAAATAAGCTCAAACTTCAAAGAAAGTTGCCCAAAAAAAGATTGTCCCCTGAATTTAAGATTTATTGGCCGAGGTAAAAATTCTATTCCAGTTGATTCCTTTGCTTATTTCGCCCTCCTTGGTAGAGAACCAAATAAACAATGGTTTGCCCACAACATGATCTTCAGGAACAAATCCCCATACCCTAGAATCCTCTGAATTATGCCTGTTGTCGCCCATCATCCAATAGTAATTCATTTGGAAGGTATAAGAATCTGTAGGTTGTCCGTTAATGACAAAACCTTGATCCGTTTCTTGAAAATCATTATTTTCATAGACGCTGATAATTCTTCTGTAAAAGCCAATGTTCTCCTTGGTCAGAGAGATAGTTTTACCTTTTTCGGGAATATAGATAGGTCCATAGTTATCTACGGTCCAGTTGGGGTAGTGTATTGGATCGTGTGGAAATAATCTTCCAGGTTCTTCATTAAGGGCTCCCATATCAACAGGTGAAATTTCGATATTGGAATCCATGCCATTAATTTTGGCTTTTTGGTCTTCGCTCAAAACCATAATGAGAAGACCAGGACCTGGTTGTGCTACAATATCTTCAGCTGATATTCCCCAGTCAGACCAATTGGAGGTATTGAGGGGGCCTCCGGGAAATTGAACTCGGTACATAAATTGTAGATTACTAGGACGTGGAGCTTCTTTTCCATTTAGGAATACTACCTTATCTATGATTTGGAGGGAATCTCCAGGTAATGCAATACATCTTTTAATATAATGGTCTTTTTTGTCAATTGGGCGAGTAACAACAGGTTTTCTTCCGCTTTCTATAGTGGCGGAAAATTGACCTGGTATGGCCCCTCTTTTGTAATCGTGAATACTCCAAGTCCTGCCGGGAAAAATATAAACGCTATCACCTTCTGGGTAATTGAAAACTACAGGCTCATTATGATCTATTTTTTCAAGGGCAGGTAATCGGAAGTAGGGTAAATTTGGTTTTTCAAAATAGGATTCTGATTCAATTCCGGGAATTCTGTTATGAAGTAACGGAATCATTGCTACGGTTTGAGGGGTTCTGATTCCATAATTGGCCTTGGATACGAAAAGAAAATCTCCTACGAGTAGCGATCCCTCCATGGAGGAGGTGGGAATAACATAAGCTTCAATTAGAAACATTCTAATGAAAGCTGCAGCAAAAACTGCAAATACTACTGCATCTATCCATTCTCGGAAAGGGGATTTTTTGAAGGGGTTTTGTGCAATTAGTTTTTTTAATTTTCTTTCATCTTTTGCCGCTCTAGCGGCGTCAATTTGACTTAAAACCTCTTTTTCTTGAGCGTGACTTGGACCCAAGTACTTTTCTTTATCATTGAAAGCCAAGAATCCTATGATTATAGGAGCTGCAACTACTGCAATCAAACTGTGTAAAAAAGTATATTTTCCAAAGGATCTCACCAAATCTATGCATAGATAGGCGTAAATAAAGAAATTAACTATTGGAAAAAGCATCCAAGCCGCGTAGCTTTCTTTTCTGCCAGTTAACCTACTCAATACCATGAAATTAAGTCCGGGTACCAAACCTTTCCAACCAGCTTCGTCCATTTTAGGAAAAAGGAAAAATAGGCCAATGCTGAATAAAAGGTAACTGATTAAAAAGAAAAGTAGAACGACCATGAATTTTAATTTATTGATGGGCAAATATAAGACTAATTTTGTTTGAGAATTTCGCTCAATAACCAGTTTTTGTTTATGAGTTCAGCTGTGTTTTCAATATTGGTTTGAAGCTGAGTCAATTTTTTTTGAAATTCTTGAGAAGAGTATGCATAAGGTTGATGTACTAGATTTACAAGATGTTTGGTAAATCGGACAAAATTACTGTACCCTCTTTTTTCTATTGTGGGTATTTTTTTATTTCGGATGACGTAGATTCTGAAGGTTTCAAGTAGAGACATTAATGCCTCGGTATCTTGCTTTTCGTAAAAAGTTCTTATCGTTAAAAAGGTAGTACTGATGTGGTATTTAACGTCTGTATATTGAACCAATTGTAGAGCATTTAGAGCGTCATCAAATCTCCCTTTGCTAAAGTTCCATAGCCCCAGAGCAAAATTATAGGCATTCTCTTGGCGATTACTTGGCAGGTGATTTTTAAAATTTTCTATGAAGGTCAAGGTCCAGTCGAATTCTTCAAGATTACATCCAAGGGTAGTTATGTTTTTATAGTCCCATTCGGATAAAATATCATTTTCTAGCAGTAGTCCGTTATTTAGTCCTTTTTGATAGAGTTGGAATAATTCTCTTTTAAAGTCCTCGTTACCTGCATTGATTTGTCTGATACAGTAGTTGTAGGAAAAGGTATATAAATCCTGCGTAGCTTCGTAGGGGTAATTTGAAAGATCAGTGGCTAGAATTTCTTGGAGCTTTAGATAATAAGGTTCAGACAGTTCTTTTTCCATTGTTTTATAGATGGTGTAGTATAGTTTTATGATAGGGTCATCTAGGTAATGGCTATCTTCTGATTCCAGAAAAGTAATTATCTGGTCAAGTAGTCGCAATTCATATTGAGTATTTGCAATATCCATATTTGCCTTGAGGTGGCAACTATGTTTTAATTTTTCCTGCAAGAAAAAAAGATCTAGATGATCCATCATTGCTTGGAAATGGACGGTTTTAGTTCTATCATAAAAGGCACTTTGATGGTAACCCAAAAGGCTATTCAACTTATAATTAGTGAAATGATAATTGGGATCTTTGGATGATGTATTGGAAAGCATTTTGGATAATGCTTTTGACCTATTGTTGAAAAAATCCCACTGGTTATGTGTATAGCTATATTCTAGGGCATTTAGCTCTTCGGTGTAATTCTGGATATTTAATTGTTCTAGTGCGATAAACTTATGGTAAAGTTTTTTGAGGTACGATAATAAATTATGCAAAAGTTGTTCCTGAAAAGGAGTATTGGGAAAGATAAGAGAGAAAAGGTAAGGTGGATCTTCAGTGATTGATCTTGCATCCTCTCTTTCTAAAATTAGAGAAACTAATTCTAAAGTTTTTTCATGCTTATTGAGGTATGGAGATGCTGCAAAACTGAGAAACTTTCTTTTTTCTGAGGCAGATAAATCCAATAACTGATCCATTATTTTACTTGCCATGAAAACTTTTTGCCACTAAAATACATTAAATAAAAATAAATATAAAACAGTTTAATTATTATTCATAAAAACTAAATAATTAAAAATCAATTGTTTATGTAAAAAGGGAATAAAAAGTTAATTACAGTAAATAAAAAAAATGTACTTCTTGGTCCCTGAATGAATATTCATATTTGTACTGTCGAAAGGAAGAAAAGTCTTTTAAGACGATAAAAATAAAAGATTGCAGGTAATAATTGTGGCTCTCAATTGAAACAAATTATAATCTCGTACAAAACTCAGTTAATAATTCTGAAATACAATTGATCCTGCAATCTAAGTTTTAAAACGTCTCCACGACGTTTTATTTGGTATGTAGATAGCCTCTCAAAGCTCTATGCAAAAGCCAGTTAGTGACAGCTAACTGGTTTTTTTTATTTTCGCACAAATTACAATCATTTTTTTAATATTAAGGAATTTATCATATATTATTTAATTTCTTTATGTAATTGGTGTTGAAACTTTTCTTCTATGAACAGGCATAAAATTTCACCTTCATTATTAGCTGCGGACTTCAATTACTTGGCTGATGCAGTACATTTAGTCAATGAATCGGTAGCGGATTGGTTTCATTTAGACGTCATGGATGGGATATTTGTCCCTAATATCTCTTTCGGATTCCCAATCATTCAGTCGGTTAAAAAAATGGCACGAAAGCCTTTGGATGTACATTTAATGATTGAAAAGCCAGAGCGATATTTAAAAGCGTTTGCTGATGCTGGTGCTGATGTGTTAACAGTGCATTATGAAGCTTGTACCCATCTGCATCGAACTATTGAGGCCATTAAGGAAATGAGAATAAAAGCTGGGGTGGCTATCAATCCGCATACTAATGTGTCGTTGTTGGAAGATGTATTAGAGATGGTGGATTTGATTTGCGTAATGTCTGTAAATCCTGGTTTTGGAGGACAGCGATTTATATATCAAACGCTTCCTAAAATCAAAAAACTTAGAGAAATGGCAATTCATCAAAACGTACATCCGTTAATTGAAGTTGATGGAGGAGTTGGTTTGCAAAATGCAGAATCAATACTTCAGGCTGGGGCAGATGTTTTGGTGGCGGGTTCATCTATTTTTAAGGCAGAAAATCCAGAGCAAACCATTTTGAACATGAAGAATATTGGTTCGGGACTTTGGGTATAGATTTGTTTAAAATGAAAAGAATTTTTTTGCTTCTTTGTTTACCAATAGGCCTTTTTGCTCAAGGCAATTTAACCGCTTATATATCAGGTAAACTAACGGATGCGGTCACAGGTGAAGGAATTGAATTAGTTACGGTATATCGCTTTAATTCATCTGACGCGGTCGAATCTTCTGCTAATGGACGGTATAAAATTGATATTCCGGCTGAAAAGGAGGTGGAATTAGTTTTTTCTAGGATTGGATATAAGGAAGCTAGGATTAAAATAGCTCCTTTACCTTCGGGAACATTAAAGCAAATTGACATTGCATTGGTAGGTACATCAATGGATTTAGAGGTAGTAGTTAAGGAGAGCAAGTTAGAGCAATCTGGAATGATTAGAGAAGAAGTTAGTAAACTTAAGTTATTGCCATCTACTTCTGGGAATTTTGAAAGTTTATTGCCACACATAGCATTAGGTACCAGCAGTGGTTCTGGAGGGGAGTTATCTGCTCAATACAATGTGAGGGGTGGGAATTACGATGAGAATTTGGTCTATGTGAATGATTTTGAGATATATAGGCCACAACTAATACGAGCAGGGCAGCAAGAGGGATTGACTTTTCCCAATATAGATTTGATAAGAGATTTATCTTTTTCATCTGGCGGTTTTGAGGCGCGATATGGTAATAAAATGTCTTCCGTATTGGATGTAAAGTACAAAAGGCCCGATAGCACGGCTGCTTCTGTTAGTATGAGCTTTTTGGGAGGATCAGCACATATAGAAGGAAGTCGATCTTTAGGAAAAGACAACTACAGGAAATTTAGGTATTTGGCCGGAGCTCGATACAAGACAACCAGATATTTACTTGGTTCTTTGGATGTGGCAGGAGAATACATACCAAATTTCGCCGACTTTCAAGCCTATCTAACCTATGATCTCAATCGGGATTGGCAAATAGGGTTTTTAGGCAATTATAACCGAAGCATTTATAGGTTTATACCCACTGAGCGCAATACTGGTTTGGGTTTAATTGATTTTGCTTTACAATTGTATTCTGAGTTTGAGGGAAAAGAGTTAGATGATTTTGCTACTCAAATGGCTGGTCTATCGTTTACCTACCTTCCCGACAAAAAAAACAATCCATATTTTCTAAAATTCATGGCTTCTATCAATAGTTCAGATGAACGGGAAACTTTTGATATTATTGGAAATTATAGTTTGCGGCAAATCGAAAGTGGTTTAGGAAGTGGCAGTTTTGGTGAACCCGTGGCCGAATTGGGATCTGGTACCCAACATTTATTTGTCCGTAATTTTCTTCAAACTCAGGTATTGTCTTTTCAGCATAAAGGAGGTTTAGAAATTTCAAAAAAGCATTTTTTAAATTGGGGTGCGACATACAGAATAGAGCAAATCAAGGATAAAATTAGAGAGTGGGAGCGATTAGATTCTGCTTTGTATTCCCTTCCTTATGATCCCAATCAAGTTTTGTTATACTATGTGCTGAGGACCCAAAATGAGTTGAACTCCTTCAGATTTAGTGCCTACTTCCAAGATGCTATAAATTGGAGCAAGCCAAATGTTGCTGATTTTAAATTGATTATCGGTGGGAGGATGAACTATTGGTCTTTAAATAACGAATGGCTTTTTGCTCCTAGAGTTCAATTGTCCGCTAAACCTCTTTCTGGCACCCGAGATATCAGTTACCGTTTGGCCGCAGGTATTTATTACCAAACTCCTTTCTACAGGGAACTCAGACAGTTAGATGGTCAGGTCAATTTAGATTTGAGATCTCAGAAATCTTTTCACTTGGTTGGTGGCACTACTCTTGACTTTTATATGGGGACAAAGAATCCAAAGAAGTTTAGATTTATTGCTGAGGCATATTTTAAAAAAATGTGGGATTTGGTCAGTTATGATGTAGAGAATGTTAGAATCAGATATTCTGGGCAGAACGATGCAGAGGGGTATGCAATGGGTTTGGATTTAAGAATAAATGGTGAATTTGTGCCGGGAGCAGATTCATGGATTAATTTATCCTTTTTGAGAGCCAGAGAGCGATTACTCAATGTGCAACACTTGATAAGGGAAAGAGGGGAATCATCTGGCACCCCTGTTGATTATGTTCCTAGGCCAACAGATCGTTTTATGAATTTGTCTATGTTTTTCCAGGATTATCTACCTAGAAATGAGAATATCAAAATGCACTTAAATTTTACCGTAGGTACGGGTCTTCCCTTTGGCCTAAAGGAAAACAATACGGTTTACAGGAATACTTACCGATTCAATCCTTATCACCGGGTTGATATTGGTTTTTCTTATTTATTTAAAGCGGATAGTAAATGGTTTGAAAATGCTTGGGTGAGCCTGGAGGTTTTTAACTTGATGAAAGTTCAAAATCAAGCGGGTAATACATGGATAAAGACGGTATTCCAACAACAATATGCCATTCCTAATTATTTAACATCAAGACGTTTAAATTTAAGAATGCGGGTGGACTTTTAAATAATTTACTTATTTTTGCACGCAATAGACCTATTGAGTTCGATTTGCGAAGTAAATAGGTAGTGGTTCACAGAAAAAAATAAACAGCCATGCCAGTTAAAATTAGACTACAAAGAAAAGGAAGAAAGAAAAGACCTTTTTATCACATTGTTGCAGCAGATGCCCGAGCACCTAGAGATGGTAGGTACATAGATCATTTAGGAACTTATAATCCAATGACTAAGCCTGCAACGATTGATTTAGATTTAGAAAAGACCTTTACTTGGTTGCAGAATGGTGCTCAGCCTACTGATACGGCCAGAGCCATTATGAAATACAAAGGGGTTTATTACAAGAAGCACTTGCAAAGAGGGGTTACTAAAGGAGCATTAACTCAAGAAGCAGCAGACGAAATGTTGGCCTCCTGGTTAAAGGAAAAAGAGTCCAAAATTCAAGAGCAAATTGAAATTACCAAAAAGGAAAGAGAAGCTTTCTTGGCGATTGTTGATGGCGTAGTACCAGCTCCGAAGGCCAAGAAAGAGGTAGAAACGGAGCTACTAGCAGATGCACCTGTGCAGGAAACGTCTAGTGAAGTAGAGGAAGGTTCTACGGATGCTCCTGAAAATGGAGATACAGCAGAATAAAATTATTTTTTAAATATTGTTTTAGTGAGGAACCTGGTAGTGCTTAATTGTGCTACCAGGTTTATTTATACTTAATTAAAAGGCTATGTACGAATTAGAGAAAAAGTATATCGATAAATTAGAGGAAATAGCAGCGGATATCCAACAATCTGAAATTCTTGAGAAGTATCTGGAAGAGGAAGAGGAGTCCTATTTCAATGAATTGAAAGATCAATTTGAACCTAAAATAGCAGAAGTTTACAAAGAGGTTGCTGATAATGATCCTCTTCAATTGCTTTCCTTGGAAGAGGTTTGTATGGATGAGGCATTTGAAGGATTATTTCTTCCCAAAATTCTTGGTTATTCAGTACTGAGAGGGACTATAGATAGTAATTTTAAATATCTTCGACCACAAGACCACTTTCAAAAGGTTTTAACTTCAATATGTAATTCAGCAAACTTTGATATATTAAAAAATAGGATTGGGCAAACTGTCCAGGTTGGATTTGCTTTGAGTAGTGATATTTGGATTACTAATTTGATTAATGAAATTCCCAACAAGAGGGTACGGTTTTATCTACAAGCTCAAAAGCTAGATTCCTACAGGGATCCAAGAGAACGCAAGAAAGGTTATTTAAAATACCAAAGTCAATTTAATCATGAAAATTTTCTCACTGCAGATTTTCCAGAAAGTGAGGAAGAATTAGTTTTACAGTTTCTACCATTAAAATCGTTTTTACTATTTAGATCTACCCAAGGTCAATTTGACAATACTAGTGTTTTACCTACTCTTTTTGAATTTTTGAAAAATGACTCTTTGATCGGAAATCATCTCCATGCTCAAATTGCTATTATTACTGGTTTGTTTTTCGATTTAAACAAGAATCATTTAGGTGATCTTCAAAAGGTATTAAAATCCACTAGAGCTAAAGCAAATGACTTTAGTGATTTATTTTTCAATTTACTGCTCGAATTACATCAAAGCGAAACATATCAAGTCCCACCAGAGGGAGATCTTCGGTTGGCATCTATATTGGGAAGAAGCACTTCCAAAGAAGATGTAATTGATTATTATGATTTGGTTACCACCATACATCAAAGAGAATTGGGAGATCAAGAAGTATTAGATGCTATTCAGAAATTTACCCTTCAATACGATGGTTTATCTACTATTAATGAATGTGTGAGACGTACCATTTTCGGGTATTTTTCAAGAAGGATTCACCAACTTTCTCCATCTGAATACACTGATATGATAGAGGCTACTAAATTGTATCCTGTGTTTATGAAAATTTTTGAGAACGAACAGTTTAATAAACTTTTGAAGGATTTATCTATGTCTTATGTCTCAAAACTATTAGCCTATTATACGGATAAAAGAGGTAGAGATTATCAAGATATTAAAAGGTTTGTTTCCGTAAATTTTGTTGAGTTAAATTTCCTTAGTGATAAGGAGGTGGTAGAGTTATTCAAAACAAAAAGAAAAAAGGATTAAAAGACCCAAGTTGGTTGGTTAATTTTAGCAATATAAATAAGTTTAATGTCCAATGGATAATGGAACCAGTCAATTATGTCGCTGATCGGCAAGTGACAGTTACCTTTTCTATTAATGCCCTAAGACCATCCTTTGGTAATTAATATTTGGTTGGGAAAGAATAAATCATCTGAATAAAAAGGTAAAATAAAACTTTCAATAGATGGGTTGTCGAGTTAATTCTTTTGTGCATTAAACCGGTAGCCAATTCCCCTTACAGATTGAAATATCAAGGGTTGTTTGGGATTTTCTTCAAAAATTTTTCGGAATGATAGAATAAAATTGTCGATGGTTCTGGTGGAGGGGTAAATTTCATAGCCCCAAACATATTGTAAAATTTGTTGTCTAGACACCACCTGACCTTGCCGCTCAATGAGAAGTTTGAGCAGCTGAGTTTCTTTCTTTGTCAAATTTATTGTTGTGCCGTCCTTATGTTTTGCCTCCAAAGTTGAAAAGAAAACAGTATAGTTGCCAAGTTGATAACTATCTAATTCCGGCACTTGATTGATGGGATTTCTTTTTTGCAGATTTTTGATTCTGAGTAATAGCTCTTCTAAATTAAATGGTTTGACCAAATAATCATCTGCTCCTTTTTTTAATCCTAAGACACGGTCTTCAGTAGAATCTCTAGCGGTTAAAAAAAGAATAGGCACATCTTGATTTACTAACCGTATTTTTTCGCAAACGGCAATTCCATCTAATTCCGGCAACATAATATCCAGAATGATGAGATTGAAAAATTGGGTATTGAATAATTGAAGGGCGTCAATACCATTATCAGTAACCGTTACTTCGTAACCTTCTAATTCTAAATTAACCTGAATTACTTTTTGGAGTGCCTTTTCATCTTCAACCAATAAAATACTCATTTGATCATCTGATTTTTATTTGGAGGTAAACAAATCTTAAAGGTGGTGCCTTCACCTAATTTGGAGGTAACTGAAATTTTTCCATTATGTGCTTCCGTTACTTTTTTTACAATAAATAGACCTAGTCCACTTCCTTTTGATTTTCTAGTTTCCTCAGAACCAATTCTATAAAACCTTTCGAAAATTCTTTCAAATTCTTCGTTTGGAATTCCCATTCCCTTATCTATCACTTCGAAGCAAAAAAGATGATTTTGATTATACCCTTTGACTATTATAGGTTGATGGGGGGAGTATTTAATTGCATTGTCTAAGAGATTATTAAGAACAGTCTCCAGGCCATTTTTATCCGCTTGAATATTGGGCTGAGTTATGTTAGAGGAATCAAATGAGATGGGTGTATTTGGGCTTCTTTTTTTATTTTGAATAATGATTGAATTAAAAAAATCAATAACATTTATATTTTCTAAATGAGGGGTATAAATAGAAGACAATTTTGCAGAAAGCAAAAGATTATTCACCATGGTATTCAGTCGGTCGGTTTCCTCGAGTCCACTTGCGGTCAATTGTTGAACGTTTTCAGCCGGTAGTTGATGTTTGGCAAAAGTATCTAATATTAGTTTTATTGATGCCAATGGGGATTTTAATTCGTGAGTAATGGCTAAGAGAAAATTGCTGGCTTGTTGAATGGTTTTTACTTCTCTAATATAGGCCCTATTAATTAACCACAGTCCTAGCACTAAAGAAAAGATAAAAACACCAGCTTCCCCATAGATCATCCATACTTGCCTTTGGTACTTATTGGTTAATGTTTTTTTAGCTAAATTTTTTATTTCCCAATTAGTTTCTTGCAATTCTAAAAGCTGTAATTGCAAATCAAAGGATGTTTGGTTTTTGTTATACAACAAAAAAGCCCACCAAATGAAAGCCAAAATCATATATATTATAACTATATATGACAGTGTTCTTAGGCGTTTGCTAGATGGTGCGGTCATAGGGTCGGCAAATTAAGCAATAATCCATAAGAAATCTGATTATTAAACGTTAAATTAGCAAGGGTTAGTAACAAGCTTTATTTAATCCAACACATTAATTATGAAAATTGCTTCACTAAGTAAAGTAATCCTTGATTTGCTTGAAAAGGGCAAAGAGGTATCTCTCGAGGGAATAGGCAATTTTTTTATCAAGAAGGAGTCTGCCAGAATCGATGAAAAAAGTTCTATCGCTCACCCGCCCACTAAGGCCATTCTATTTAATCCTAATATTTACTACAACGATTCAGAGTTACTGTATCATGTAGCTGATACAATGTCATTGGATTTGGATTTAGCCAAAAGGGAACTATCTGAACTACTAGGAAATATGGTTCAAAGAATTAAAAAAGGTGAAATAGTTATATTAGATGGAATTGGATCTCTCTTGTTGGATGAAAACCAAAGAATTAAGTTTAAGGAGCTAAATTCATCAGCGGAAGCTTTACCTCAAGTTGAGTTGCCTTACCTCACTAAGTCTATAGATGAGACTCCATTGGTAATGGTTAGAAATGGGAGGGGATTTATAGACAACAAGGTCAAATCAGCTATTTTAATTCCATTTATTGCGATTGTAATCTTAGGATTATTTCAAATAATGGGTTTCGATTTTTGGAAAAAGGATCCATCCTTACCCGTCGAAAAGTTACTGGCAGAGGTGCCGGCTTCTAGGATTAATTCAAAACCTCAGGATATAAATGAATCCAATAACCCTCAGCCCAGTGAAAAAAATACCTTAAAGATTTATCCCGATAAAGCATTACAGCCTAGTAATCTTAAACCTACTGAGGAGATTCAAAAACTAAAATCAGCGGAAATAGATAAAAGAGCATCTTCCCAAAATTATTCTGGAACTGCACTAATTGGAGTTGGGTATTTTTCTTTAGAGGAGGAGGCTAAAAAACTTCAAACCTCAATTGAAAGGTTAAGTTATGAAACGATAATCCGGCCTTCTGGCAATTATTTACAATTAGGAGTAATCGTTCCTTACCAATCAAGGGATCAATTGAATGCCATTATATTGTCTTTGCGACGAAATTTTGTTTCAGATGCACAAATTGAGATGTTGGACTATAAAGCGGATTAGGGGGATCCTATATTATTTTTAATTTTTTCTCAAAAATATCCTTTCAAAATTTTACCTTTGCATCCGCTTTAGGTTAAAAGTTCATTGCTAATGGGTCGTTTTGCACAATACGAGTTGCCGGTTAAGGGTCTCAAGAATGGAATTCATTCATATGAATTCTTGCTAGATAAGGCGTTCTTTAGCAATTTTCCGGATACTCCAGTAATTGAATCCAGTATTCAGGTTAAACTTGATATAGATAAGCGGCCTGAAATGTTTATTATTGACATTAAATTGGTAGGTGTAATTGAAACAGATTGTGATAGGTGTTTGGCTCCCATTCAATTGCCAATAAGTGGTACACACCAATTGTTGGTCAAATTAAAGCTAAATACAGAAGGTGAAGAGGATCCAGATGTGGTATTTGTAGATCCAGAAATTGATAGATTCGGAGTTGCAGAATATCTATACGAGTACACTGTTTTGGCTATTCCAATAAAAAAGGTCTTAGATTGTGAGAATATGGAATCTAAACCTTGTGATTTGGATACCTTAAAGCGAATGGAAAATAAGCAAATTCAAGGGGATCATCCTTTTGTAGATGCCCTTAAAAATTGGTCTGTAAATAACTAAATATAAAGAGAAATGGCACATCCCAAGAGTAGAATATCTAAGCAGAGAAAAAGAAAACGCAGAACTCATTACAAGGCTACAGCTCCTCAGGTGGCTACCTGCGGCACCACTGGCGAAAGTCACCTTTTCCATAGGTCATATAAAGATGTGGAGGGTAACACCTATTATAGAGGAAAGTTACTCATTGCCGTGGAATCAGGAGAGGAATAAAAGTTAAAAATGTAAGAATCTAAAAGGCTCTCATTACCATAACAGGCAATTTGGGCCTTTTAGTGTTAATATTTTTTTATGAAAAAAATAGTAAATACCAGTCATGCTCCTGCTCCTGTGGGTCCATACAATCAGGCAGTTGTTCATAACGGTTTAGTTTTTATATCGGGTCAAATTCCCATTGACCCTCATTCGGGAGACCTAAAAATATCCAATATAACAGAGGAAACGACTCAGGTTATGGAAAACATCAAAGCTATCCTTGAGGAGGCGGGTTGTACTTTCGAATCTGTATTAAAAGTTTCTATTTTTTCAACGAGTATGGATAATTTCTCGGCAGTTAATACTATTTATGCCAAATACTTCAATGAGGTTACTGCACCAGCTAGGGAATTTGTTGAAGTAAGTGCCCTACCCAAAGGAGTTAATGTTGAGATTTCGGTTATTGCGGCAATCGGTTAAATCATGATGCAGAATAAAAAATCGGTTTTGTCATGTATTCAACCTACGGGTGATATGCATTTTGGCAATTATTTTGGGGCTATCAAAAATTGGGTAGCCTTACAAGAGGAGTTTACTTGTTATTACGGAGTTGTTGATTATCACGCCATGACCATGCCTTATCAACCCTCCAAATTAAGAAATGCATCGTGGGAATTGATTTTTAATCTTTTGGCAACAGGAATCAAAGTAGAAAATATTTTTGTTCAGTCTATGATTCCAGAACATGCTGAGTTGTGTTGGATTTTTAATTGTGTAGCCTCTTATGGTCAGTTAACTAGAATGACACAGTTTAAAGATAAGAGTAAACAAAGTCAAGAAACCGTTGGAATTGATGGAGGTATTTCAGTGGGATTGCTCGATTATCCTGTTCTTCAGGCTGCGGATATTTTGGTATATAGGGCCCATTATGTTCCGGTGGGAAAAGATCAAGAACAACATTTAGAATTGACGAGAGATATAGCTCAGCGCTTTAATAACTTGGTCGGTAAGGATTATTTTATTTTACCTGAACCTCTTTTTACCGAAATCCCAAAAGTGATGTCACCTGCTGATCCTACCAAAAAAATGTCCAAAAGTTTGGGTCCCAAGCATTATATTAGTGTTTTTGCAGGAGAAGAAGCAATTAGAAAACAAATTAAATCAGCTGTCACAGATACGGGGGAGGTTACTGAAGGTGTAATGAGTCCGGGAGTGGCAAATCTTTTCGAATTATTAAAAGCAGGAGGAGCTTCTGATACTTATAATGCGCTAATGGACGATTATCACCTGTCCAAATTGAGATATGTAGATCTAAAAAATTCAGTAGCAGAAGTTTTAATTACCATCAGTACGGAGATGATTGAAAGGAAGCGAGAACTTCTGTCCGATAAAAAAAAGGTTAAGGATCAAGTTAAGGCAGCTGCGAGTCAAATTAGGAGAGTTGCTAAAACTACTTTAGCAGAAGTAAAAGAACTAACGGGATTGTTTAACGCAGCAAAGGATTGAGCATAACCAAATGAAAATAATTTGTATTGGAAGAAATTATGTTGCACATGTTCAAGAACTAAATAATGACGTTCCTGAATATCCAGTACTCTTCATGAAGCCTCCTTCTGCCTTATTGATTAATGATAAACCTTTTTATTATCCAGAATTTTCAAAAAACATTCACTTTGAGATTGAATTGGTATTGAAAATTGGGAAAAACGGCCGACATATTCAGCCTGAATTCGCTAATGAGTACATACAAGAAATTGGTTTAGGAATAGATTTTACCGCAAGGGATTTACAAGATCAATGTAAAAAGAAAGGACACCCATGGGAAATTGCGAAATCCTTTGATCATTCAGCTGTTTTAGGGCAATTTGTCGAAGCCACAAAATTAACTCCATTCAATGATTTAAAATTTCATCTAACAAAAAATGGTAAAAAGGTACAAGAGGGAAGCAGCCTAAATATGATTTTTGATTTTAATTATTTGATTTGCTACATCTCTAAATACTTTAAAATCCAAATGGGAGATTATATATTTACTGGAACTCCAGCTGGAGTAGGTCCTATTCAAATTGGAGATTTGTTAGAGGGTTATCTCGAGATGGATGGGGAAGAAAAAAAATTACTTCATTGCGAAATTAGATAGCGTTAAATTATTGTTTTCATTGTCCAAACATTTTGTAATTTTAAATTAAAAGAATATGTCCTACTATTTCACTTCTGAATCGGTGTCAGAAGGCCATCCAGATAAAATTGCAGATCAAATATCAGATGCTATTCTAGATCATTTTTTAGCTTTTGACAGAGAATCAAAGGTAGCTTGTGAGACGCTAGTCACCACAGGGCAAGTTGTTTTGGCCGGGGAGGTTAAATCCTCAACTTATTTGGATATACCTGAAATCGTGAGAAATGTCATCGAAAGAATAGGCTATAATAAGTCTGAGTATATGTTTGAAGCTCGTTCTTGTGGTATTTTATCTGCAATTCACGAGCAATCTGGAGACATCAATAGAGGAGTAGATAGGGCTAATAAGGAAGATCAAGGCGCCGGCGACCAGGGGATGATGTTTGGTTACGCTACTAATGAGACCTCCGCTTATATGCCACTTCCATTGTATTTGTCTCATGAATTGCTTAAAGAATTAGCAGTTATTAGAAAAGAAGGGAAGGTGATGACCTATTTGCGTCCAGATGCTAAATCGCAGGTCACTGTTGAATATGGCGCTGATAACAAACCCAAAAGAATAGATACTATAGTAGTATCTACACAGCACGATCCATTTGATAGTAACGATGAAGTGATGCAGTCCAAAATATTGAGCGATATCAAAACTATATTAATACCCAGAGTACAGCAAAAAATAGATCAGGAGCTTAATCACCTTTTTGACGACAACATCAAATTTTTTGTTAACCCTACGGGAAAATTTGTCATTGGAGGACCACATGGAGACAGTGGGTTAACAGGAAGAAAAATTATTGTGGATACTTATGGAGGAAAGGGAGCTCATGGAGGAGGTGCTTTCTCAGGCAAAGACCCTTCCAAAGTAGATCGTTCTGCAGCTTATGCTACAAGACACATCGCCAAAAATTTAGTAGCTGCAGGTGTATGTGATGAAGTTTTGGTACAAGTTTCTTATGCTATTGGCCATCCAAATCCTACTAATATTTATGTGAATACTTATGGAACCAATAAAATAAAGTTTTCTGATGAAGAAATTGCAAAAGTCGTAGAAAAACTTTTTGATTTACGTCCTTATTACATCGAAGAAAGACTAAAGCTTCGAAATCCAATATATAGTATGACTGCTTCCTATGGTCATATGGGTAGAGAACACGTGGTAATGAAAAATGTGAAGTTCGTGAATGGCTCTGGAGAGGAAAAGGTGATGGATCTCGAACTGTTTACTTGGGAGGAATTAAATAGGGTAGGGGATATAAGAAAAGAGTTTGGTCTTAATTAAGGTGAATGACAAAGCCATCTAAATTATAAATAGATTTTAATCTAGTGTTGGTTTGTCGAGCGCTTTCAATTTGCTCAAATGGGCCTATCAAAACCTTATATTCATTAGAATCTAAATGGTTTTCATTCAGGTAGATTTGAGTGAATCCCTTTACTTCGAGGTCAAAAATAAAATCAATAGCTTCCTTTTGGTTGGAAAAACTACCTAATTGAATCCCAAATTTTCCTTTGATTTTGGCTCGATATTTTTGGATGTTTAGGTATTCTTGGTCTATTCCTTTAGCAGTCATTAAAGGTTGCGTAGTCCCTATTTTAAGGACTTCATATTGGATATCGAAAGGAGTAGTTTGAGTAATATTTAGATTTTCTCCCGCTGATTTTGAAAGAAGGAACTGCCAAGGAAGAAACTGTGAAATTCGGTCATTTATTCTAACTAAGACCCTTTTATTATTTTCTAGATTAATTATTCTTAGGAGGGTTCCCAATGGCAGATTAGGATGTGCCGAGGTTAATTTATCGAAATCATAAATTTCTCCAGAATGAGTCAAATTATTCTGGTATTCATCTGGATAAATTTTGGCTAAAGCAGTATTTTTTTGTCCGTAGGTTACTGTATTAGCTAAAAAAAGAACCAAAAGGACCACAAAGCCTTTTTTCATGGTAGTAGCTATAGATTAATTATTTCCCTTTACCTTGTAAAATAACAAGAATGGTATAAAATAAAATTTTAAAATCCAGTGCTAGTGATCGATTTTCTATGTATAAAATATCAAATTTTAATCTTTGAATCATTTGTTGAACATTAGAAGCATAGCCATATTTAACCTGGCCCCAAGAGGTGATTCCCGGCCTAACATTTAATAAATGCCTATAGTGCGGGGCTAGTTTGACAATTTGGTCTATATAAAATTGTCGTTCTGGTCTTGGACCCACCAATGACATCTCTCCCTTAATGACATTCCAAAATTGAGGAAGTTCATCTAATCTCCATTTACGCATAAAACTTCCCCAAGGAGTACATCTTTCATCTCCAGTATAGGATAACTGAGGATACCCTTTTTCTGCATGGAGATACATAGATCTAAATTTTAAGATATTAAAAGGTTTCCCATGCAGGCCAATTCTTTCTTGCTTAAAAAGAATAGGTCCTTTTGAAGATATTTTTACCCTGATGGCGATGTAAATGAATAGGGGTAATAATAAAATTAAAGAAACTATAGCCACTATAACGTCTAAAAGCCTTTTAATCAGCTTTTGCCATTTTTGCATGATGTCCTGCTTAATTTCAATAAGGACAGCACCATAAATATGGTTGATTTTAACCGATCCCAGGAGAATATCATACATGTCTGGTATTATTTTTACCAATAATTCATTCCCAAATTCAAATAAAATAGGTAAAATATCATTGAGATATTTATAATCTTCAGCTTCAATTGCGATAATTACTTCTTCAATTTGATTTCCTGTGATAATATCCCTCAACTGATCTTTTGAGCCGAGATTTCGCAACCTAGCAATTAGGTTCGAATTCTCTTTTCCATTAGTTAGAACATATCCAACAAACCTGTTGGCTTGTCCTTTTTTTTGGTCCTGAATCTCTCCTAATAAGTCCCATGCAATATCATCAGCACCTATTAATAAGGTATTGTAGGTTATTTTTCCTTTCTTTAGTTTTTCACCTGCCAAGGTTAACACAATCATCCTAACCGTAATGGTTAACGTGAATTGAAGGGTAAAAAAGCTAATAAATGCGCTAATATCTAGAATTGGACTTTTGGGGCCAATCAAAAGAATTAACCCAATACAACCAAAAAAATTCAACAATATGGTATTGCCCAATACGGACATCCTGGATAGTCGATAGATGTCAAAGTAATTATCAAAAATAGAGTACAACAACCACCAAAATGCACCGACAAAAAGAAGACGGTAAAAAAAATCAATGGATTGGAGGGATATAAATCCAAAAATTAGATTGAAAAGGACCCAAGCTCCCCCTCCGGTTAGAAGATCTAAAATTTTGTATAGGAGCGTATGAAACCGTCTTTTCTGCCTCATCTTCATCTCAGAAATGGATTAGTTTGATGTTATCCAAATAAATATTTGCCCTGGACAACCCATACCCTTCCAGATTGGCTGAAAAACATATACTATAAGCTTGGATGCTCGAATCTAATAATAATTCATCCAATTTAATATATATTTTATTCCAATTTTCTGAGGGGTTTACGCCAAACTGGTATAGTGGAAATCCATTTACTTCCTCAAGACTTGTAAAGCCAACTAATCCGAAAACTATGGGCACTTCTGTTTGATATTGGACTTCTAAATAGACGTCATTTTTTCCCAAAGAAGTGCTGCTCCATCTTTTTGAGGTTGCAATTTCTATTGAGTTATTATTTTCTTGATCCAATTCAATTTTACCTGCGTATTCTCCTTCAAAAACAACCCCTTGTTGAATCATGAAATGATCAATAGCAGATTCATTAAGAGATTTTGTAAAGTAAGTTTGACCGTTTTCAAAATCTTCTATCAGAGAAAATTTAGTATTGTCCTTGTATTTGGTCTCAGGGATGATGGTTGAAGGAGTATTGGACAGGGGGTCAACTTCGAATTCATAGGCATGGTAGAAAGGATAATCTTCAGGTGTTGCAGCAATTCCATTGGCATATATTCCGGGAAGTAAACTGATGTTTACCGGCTGCTGGGAAAAGATGGGAAGTACATTAGGAAGGGGATAATAACCAACAAATTCGTCTTCTATAAAACACCAAGCTCCTTTTATTTTTGAATCGTCAACTTGGGCAATGGGATTTAAACGAAATTCTTCAATTTCAATAAAGATGGGTAAGGGTCCATTATTTTGAACCTTACTGCAACTAGCAGTAAAAAATAAAATCAACCAGAAATTAAAGACCTTAAACCGCATAAATCAAATTAAAAATCCGCTTGATTATTTATTTTATCTATAATAAGGTAGGCTAATTGCAAAGCTTTGTAACCATCTCTGACCGATACTTTTGGGGGATTCTTGGAAACAATACTTTCAGCAAATGATTCAAGTTCCATCTGAATGGCGTTATTTTCAGGAATGGGTGGTTCTTCGATTTTTATGATTTTTTTTCCTTGCAGGGTTTCTATAAGCATTTCTTCTTTTAATTCATCATCGGTAAGATGGTCACCTTCTTGCAGTCTGATTACTTGCGCGGTCTTATCTAAAAAATCTAAACCTATATAGGCATCTTTTTGAAACAATCTCATTTTTCGCATTTGTTTCATGGAAATTCTGCTAGCTGTTAAATTGACGATACTCCCATTTGAAAAAGTTATTCGAGCATTTGCAATGTCTGGAGTATTACTGACCACGGCTACTCCATTAGCATGAATTTCTGCAATTTCTTCCTGAATTAAACTAAGGATGATATCCAAGTCGTGAATCATCAAGTCTAAAACTACTGAAACATCAGTCCCTCTAGGATTGAAAACTGCTAGGCGATGTCCTTCAATGAATAGCGGTTTTAGAGGGGTATGACCCACTGCTAAAAGTGCTGGATTGAATCTTTCCACATGCCCTACTTGAATAGGTATATTTAATTTTTCACTTAATGCTACAAGTGTTTCAGCTTCTTCTAAGGTATGGGTGATAGGTTTTTCTACAAAAACATTTACCCCATTAAGAAGAGCTTTTTGGGCCAATTCAAAATGGGTAGGAGTAGGGCTGACTATATCGGCCACATCAATTTCGTTAAGCAATAATTCAGCAGAATCGAAAGCTTTTACATTCAATTGATTAGCTACTTGATTTCTAGTTTTTGGGTCTGGATCAAAAAAACCAATGAATTCATAGTGTTTTTTAGCCAGTTGAATACAGTTAATATGAATTTTTCCTAGATGGCCTGCCCCGAAAACTCCAATTTTAAGCATAATTCATTAGTTTAAAAAAACTTAATATTTATCTATAGTACATTAGGACCGCCCCAAACAAGGTAATGAGTATAATTAGTACGGTGGCCATTTTTATTGAATATTGAATATGACTTGAAAAAGTCAGGATTTCAGTTTCCAATTGAGGATAATGGGGAATCACTTCTTCCTTCATTTTTTTGGAATTAAATAGGTGCATAGCCTTGAATTCCACTTGGTTTTGAACTAAAACCTTGTAAGCTTTTAAGACTTTTATCCGAAAATAGATATTGAGAAAAAGCATTCCTACAAAAAGACCGATAATAATGAAGATTAAAAGTTCAAACATTTCAAGGGGATTTACATAGTAAGAATAATTTTACCACTTGCCTTTTTAGTTTCTATATAATCATGTGCTTTCGAAATTTCATGTAATGGCATACTTCTATCAATGACTGGATCAATAGAGCCATTATTGACCCATTCAGACAAAGTATCCAAATCTTTACCCGTTGATTTAACAATCACTACATCAGAACCTTTAAATGAAAATAATTTACACAGAAAAGCCATTAAAAAGTTTTGAAAAGAGGGAAGTGTGGTAATATGTCGACCTCTCGGGAATAAAAGATGCTTGATTTTTTGATAAGGCATATTACCATATACATCAAAAAAAACATCAAAACACTCTTTTAATTCCACAATGGTTGATTTGGAATGCACCATAACCTGGTCTGATCCCAATTTTCTTATCATATCGTGTTTATTCCTGCTGCTAGTGGCATAAATTTCAGCTCCTAAATTTCGAGCAATTTGAATAGCCAAAGTCCCGACACCACCCGAGGCGCCGTGGATGAACACTACTTCACCAACTTTTAACCTGGCTAAATTTCTTAATGCTTGTAATGCAGTCAAACCTGCAAGGGGGAGAGCTGCTGCTTCTTCGAACGTTAAGCGCTCAGGCATCAAAGAAATTTGAGATTCCTTGGCTACCAAATATTCGGCACTAGCACCGCCCTTTAAGGGCGGTAAAAACCCGTAAACAGATTGACCAGGTTTAAATTTTTTTACTTTATTTCCAGCTTTTACAATAATCCCGGCAAAATCACTTCCTGGAATTCTACCCCGCTTACCTGGAATATTTACCATTTTTAATTTCCCCTTTCTCAAAGAACAGTCTACAGGGTTTAGTGCTACTGCTTTGGTTTGAATCAAAACTTCCCCTTGTTTTATCTTTGGTATCGGCAGTTCCTCTAAACGAAGTACTTTGGGGTCACCAAATTGGTGGTACACCACCGCCTTCATTTTTGGAGGAAGTGCATTCATAACTTTTTATTTACCTAAAATTTCTGAAGCTTTAGCCAAAGCATTTTTCAAACCAGCAGGATTTTTTCCGCCAGCAGAGGCAAAAAATGGTTGTCCACCGCCACCTCCATTAATTTCTTTCGCTAATTGACTTATTATTTTTCCCGCGTGAATTTCAGCAGTTAAATCCTTGTTGATAGCAACCATTAACTGAGCTTTATCAGCATCGCATAACCCTAGAACTATTACAGCATTTTCTTTTTCTTTTTCTAATTGAAATATTAAATTTTTTAGTTGCCCCCCATCAGAAATTTCAACTTGTTCTACCAAAAGGTTGTAATTTTTTATTGGTTTGAATTTAGACAATAAATCTTTCTTGATGGTTTTAGTTTTTTCTAAGTTTAATTCTTCAATTTCTTTTTTTAAGCGCTTATTTTCCTCCTGCAAATCGCCAATGGCATCAATTAAATGATCGTTTACTTTGAGCATTTGTCGTGCCTCGTCATAAATTTCCAGGGCCTTAACAACATAATCTTCTGCAACCTTTCCAGTGATAGCTTCAATTCTTCTAATTCCAGCAGCCACAGCACTCTCACTTGTGATTTTGAATAAACCTAATTGCCCTGTTGCCGATACATGTGTTCCTCCGCAGAGTTCGCGAGAAAAGGTATCATCAAAAGTTATAACCCTAACCGTGTCTCCATATTTCTCTCCAAAAAGCATGGTTGCACCACTTTCTTTAGCTTGAGCAATCGGCATATTTCTTTTTTCGTCAAGGGCGATATTTGACCTTATTTTTTCATTTACAATAGATTCTATTTGGTGCAACTCTTCTTTGGTCAATTTCTGAAAATGAGCAAAATCAAATCGCATTCTTTTTTCATCTACATCTTGACCTTTTTGAATGGCATGGTTCCCAATGACTTGGTGAAGAGCAGCGTGCATTAGGTGGGCTGCAGTATGATTGGCAGCAATTGAAGCCCTTCTTTGTCCTGCCACCTCTGCTTTGACTACACCCTTTGTTGTCGTTGGTAGTCGATCAATTATATGAACGGTTAAATCATTTTCTTTTATGGTATCTAATACTTTTACCTCTGATTGATCCTCAAATTTCAAAGTACCGGTATCTCCAGTTTGACCCCCACTTCTTCCATAAAAGGGGGTTTTATTTAACACCAATTGAAATTGCGGTTGATCTTTAACCATCACCGTCCTATGTTTGACTACTAAAGCATCTTTTATTTTCAAGGAATCATAACCAACAAATTGAAGATTTTGGGTAGGATTCATTTCTATCCAGTCTCCAACCTCTTTTTTAGCATCTGCCTTAGATCTATTTTTTTGATCTGCTAATTCTTTTTCAAATTCCTGTTCGTCAATAGACCATCCTTTTTCCTCTGCCAACAAACGAGTCAAATCCATGGGAAAACCAAAGGTGTCATACAGCTCGAAGGCTAATTTACCAGAGACGCAATTGTTGTTGGGTTGAATTTCAGCAAACCGTTTAAGGCCAGTTTCCAAAGTATTTAAAAAAGATTTTTCCTCGGCTTCAATAATAGTAGCTACTTGATCTTTTTGTGCTTCTAATTCGCGGAATACTAAAGCAAATTGTTCAGAAAGTAATTTTACCAGTTGATATAAAAAAGGTTTTTTGATATCGAGAAATGAATAGTAATACCTTACTGCTCTTCTCAAAATCCTTCTAATGACATAACCAGCTCCACTATTAGTAGGCAGCTGTCCATCTGCAATAGCAAACGCCACCGCTCTGATGTGATCTGCTACTACCCGCATGGCAATATCAGTTTGAGCAGAAGACTCATATTTATTGGTGTATTTAATTTGAGAATAATTGGAAATGAATTGAATCATTGGGTTAAAGATGTCTGTTGCATAATTAGAAGTAACACCTTGTAACGCCATGCAAAGTCTTTCAAATCCCATCCCAGTATCAATATGTTTGGCTGGCAATTCCTCTAATTGGCCGTCGGCTTTTCGGTTAAATTGTATAAAAACCAGATTCCATAATTCTACCACCAGCGGATGATCAGCATTGACTAATGTTCTACCGGATAGTTTTTTGATTTCTTCATCAGATCTAAGGTCATAGTGAATCTCTGAACAAGGACCACAAGGACCTACATCCCCCATTTCCCAAAAATTATCCTTTTTATCGAAATATAAAATTCTATCTTCAGGCAACCATTTTTTCCAATAGTTGGCCGCTTCTTGATCTGGTTCTAAATGTTCTTCTTGGTTGCCTGCGAAAACAGTAACATACATTTTTTCTTTATCCAGACCGTATTTCTCTGTCAATAATTCCCAAGCCCACGCTATGGCCTCTTCCTTAAAGTAATCCCCTATGGACCAATTGCCCAACATTTCAAACATAGTATGATGGTAGCTGTCTCGACCGACCTCTTCTAAATCATTGTGTTTGCCTGAAACCCTTAAACATTTTTGTGTATCCGCAATTCTTGGATGGTCTGGAACTGCAGTTCCCAGAAAGAAATCTTTAAATTGATTCATACCGGCATTGGTAAACATCAAACTAGGGTCATCTTTATTGACCATAGGGGCGGAGCTAACAATCTTATGGTTTTTTTCTTTAAAAAAATCTAGAAATTGTTGTCGTATTTTTTGGGAAGTCCATTGCGTCTGCATCGTTTAAAAAATTTTGGAACACAAATTTAATTTAAATTTTCCATGAAGCTAGTTTTTAACTTTGTCCCTTTCAATTCATTGATTTACAAATTATTATGATTAATAAATTTGAATAATTAAAATTTATTATCCTTTTTTTTGTTTTTTAGGATATGGATATTAATTTTACGGAGCTTAGAAAGGTTTACTGCAAAAATCAATGTGGTGAAGCTTTATTCGGAATTAGTTAAATAATTCTGAATTTAGGATTGATTTAGATTAACATACAATGAGAAAAGAAAAGTTTGTTTACAACGTTCATACGTTGAGGTATGAGCGTGTTAAAGAATCGTTGAGTTCAATTTTCCTTCGAATTTTTGGATTAACCTGTGCCTTACTGTTTAGTGGGTACTTAGTGATGTTGTTTTTCAATAGATATTTCCCCTCTCCCAAGGAAGTTGCATTAATGCAAGAAATCAATCAAATGGGTTTTGAATATGAAAACCTAATATCCGATTTGCAAAAAATGGATCAAGATCTAAGGGAAATCTATGAAAAAGATGCCTATGCATACAGACTGATTTTTGGTCAAGACCCAATAGATCCAAATATATGGGAAGGCGGTACCGGTGGATCGGATAAGTATGGGGAATATAGAGAATTCGCCAACTCTGGCTCTCTGATGGTTGATGTAAAGACAAGGGTGGACAAACTAAAAAGACAACTACAACTGCAGGAAAAATCTTTGGAAGAGGTAGTTTCATTAGCTAAGGAAAGAGAAGAGTTTTTAGCATCAGTACCTTCTATTAAACCAGTAAGATCCGACAATTTACCTATGGAATTAAGATTGCTTTCAGGTTTTGGAAATAGAATACACCCCATTTATAAAGTACCCAAGTTTCATTACGGTATTGATTTTACAGCTCCACAAGGTACTCCAATTCAAGCTACGGGTAACGGTAGAGTGGTAAGTGTAGAAAATAAGAAATCCGGTTTTGGCAAATGTGTTGTCATCGACCATGGATTTGGTTTCAAGAGCCGATATGCACACATGTATAGGATAGACGTCAAACCGGGTGATGAAGTTTTGCGTGGTCAACAGATAGGTTTAGTAGGAACCACAGGTACGTCTACTGCCCCACATTGTCACTATGAGATAGAAGAGAATGGTAAAAAAGTAAATCCTGTTCACTATGTTATGGATGGACTTACTCCTGAAGAATATCAAGAATTGGTTAAAGCCGCGGCCCAAACCAACCAGTCTTTAGATTAAAAGACTTTACTCCTGCTTACTGTTATGGTAGCTGAAAATTATGAAGTGGTAATAGGTCTCGAAGTGCATGTTCAATTAGCGACCAAAAGTAAAGCTTTCTGCTCTGATAGTACAGCATTTGGCGGATCTCCTAATACCCATGTAAGTCCAATATCTTTAGGGCATCCAGGCACTTTACCTAGAATAAACGAAAGACAAGTTCAGTTTGCCGTAGAATTAGGTCTGGCCCTTGGTTGTGAAATCAATAGGGTCAATAGATTTGACCGAAAGAATTATTTCTATGCCGATTTACCCAAGGGATATCAGATTACTCAAGATGCTAAACCCATCTGTATTGGTGGGCAGTTAGGTCCAATCAGATTGCATCACATTCACATGGAGGAGGATGCAGGTAAATCAATGCATTCAGAAGAGGGTCCATTTTCTGTGATTGACCTAAATAGAGCGGGTGTTCCTTTATTGGAAATTGTTACGGAACCAGATTTTAGATCTGCTGAAGAGGTGGAGACTTTCATGCTTGATATGAGAAGAATGGTTCGCTATCTAGGAGTATCAGATGGGAACATGGAACAGGGCTCTATGCGTTGTGATTGTAATGTTAGTGTCCGTAAAAAAGGTGATCTTAAACTTGGTGAAAGGTGTGAAATCAAGAATTTAAATTCAATGAGATATGCTAAAAAAGCCATTGAATATGAATTTAACAGGCAAGTTCAATTAATTGAAAATGGGGAATCTGTAGTCAGGCAAACGCTTCATTTTGATCCTCAATCAGGAGTTACCACTCCAATAAGAGATAAAGAAGATGCTAATGATTATCGATATTTTCCTGATCCAGATTTGTGTGACATATTGATCTCAGAGGATTTTTTGGATCATATTGAGGCAAATATGCCTCTATTGCCTGAACAGATGAGAAATCGGCTGATTCAAGAATACCATTTATCTGAATATGATGCTAATCTAATCAGTGAAGATCCAGAAGTAGCGCATTATTATCTATCCTTAGTCTCAGATATTGGGGATTTTAAAGCCCTATCCAAACTTTTGATCAATAAGATTATTCCATATTGTAACGAGAGTAAATTCTCCATATCCAATTTTCCCTTAGGCCCTCAAATTATTGCTGAATTTCTTGAATTAATTCAAAAGGGTATAGTCAGTAATTCAGCTGCTTATCAATTTCTATTCCCGGAACTTTTGGAAAGAGTTAATGATGGAATTTCTCCCGCTTTATTAGCTAAGGAATTAAATTTAATTCAAGAGTCTGATGAGGATTTGCTGGAGGGGGTAGTTACTAAGTTATTAGACACCTATCCAGATAAGGTCAAAGCTTACAAAAATGGTAAAAAGGGTTTAATCGGGTTTTTTATGGGAGAGGTCATGAAGGAGACTAAGGGTAAGGCTGATCCAAAGAAAACCAGCCAAATGTTTAAACTACATTTAGATCGATAATGCGCAACAGCTTTTATTTGATGGTTTTAAAATCCCTAAGGTTAATAAGTTCTTGGCAAATTTTTAAATCATTTTCAACATTACTTGCAATGATTAGAAGTTTGTTCTTACCAAATTTAGCAACTAGATTTTCGTACCATTGAATGCCCTGCTCATCTAGATTGGTACTGGGTTCATCTAGAAGGGTAACGGGTCTATCAGAGCATAAGGCCAATAACAATTTGACTCTCTGCTTCATACCCGAAGAAAAATATTGAATAGGTTTACTAGCTGATTGTTCCATTCCTAGAATATCAATAAGATCATTAATATCCAGATTATGTATAATGGGAATAAATTTTTTGTGGAAAGCCAGAGCTTCTTTTAGGGTAAATAATTCAATTAAATCTATATAAGGAGCAGCTATGGTAAATAGTTGGTAGACCTTATGGTTTTCAATGGGAGATTCATTCTGGGAAAAGTAAACTTTACCGAGGGATGGGCTAGATTGACCGCAGATTATTTTAAGCAGGGTAGATTTACCAGATCCATTTGGGCCGGTAATCGCATAATGGTGTGGGAAGTTAAATTGGAAGGATAAATTTTTGAAAATCCATTCAAAGCCGTATCTCTTTCCAACTTTATCTAATACAATGTTCATTTAAACGGTACCATTGAGCTCACGTAAACCTCTCATTAGACCATTTTCACCATAATTTCTAATAAAGCTGAGTACAATATCTTTTTCTTCTGATTCAGGTATGGAGGTCTCAATAATTTCCATTGCTCTAGATAGCTTGTATCCCCTTACATATAGGTATCTGTACAATTCTTGAATTTCTCTGATTTTGGTTTCTGAGAATGATCTTCTTCTCATTCCGATAGAATTTACACCAATATAAGAAAGCGGTTCTCTAGCTGCCTTAACAAAAGGTGGGATATTTTTTCGAACCAATGAGCCACCGGCTATAAAGCTATGCATACCAATATGAACGAATTGTTGAACAGCAACCATTCCTTCAAGAATGGCGAAGTCGTCTATCTCTACATGCCCTGCAAGATTTACATTATTGGCAAGGATGATATTATTACCTAATATACAATCGTGAGCTACATGGACGTAGGCCATCAAGAGGCAATTTTCCCCAACTACTGTTTTATTGGCATAGCTAGTTCCCCTGTTAACTGTTACGTACTCTCTAATGGTGGTATTATCACCTATTTCAGCTGATGTTTCCTCTCCTCTGAATTTTAAATCTTGTGGCACACCTGAAATTACGGCACCTGGGAATATTTTACAATTCTTACCAATCCTAGCCCCAGAAAAGACAGTGACGTTGGGACCTATCCAAGTGTCATCTCCAATTTGCACATTTTCATCTATGAAGCAAAAAGGACTAATATGGACATTTTTCCCAATTTCTGCTTTTGGATGGATTTGGTTTAGATTATTCATTCTTTGTTCTCTTAACAATTTGAGCTGTTAATTCAGCTTCTGAAACTATTTTATTGCCCACATAGGTTGTTCCTTTCATTTGACAAATACCTCTTCTAATGGGTGCCAACAATTCCATCTTTAGCAAAAGGGTATCTCCCGGAGTTACTTTTTGTTTGAATTTGGCATTATCAATTTTTAGAAAATAAGTGTCCCAATCTCCAGGATCTCCAACTATGTGCATGGCTAGAATACCTCCAACTTGGGCCAATGCCTCGATTTGAAGAACACCCGGCATTATAGGATTGTTGGGGAAGTGACCTTGAAAAAAAGGTTCATTAAAGGAAACATTTTTAACGCCAACCACCTGTTGCTTATCCATAGCTATCACTTTATCTACTAAAAGGAATGGATAACGATGAGGTAAATAGGCTGCTACTTGATTAGCATCCAAAACAGGAGGTTCAGAAGAATCGTAATTAGGAACTCCTTTAAGTCTAGCTTGTTCCTTTAAATGTTCTTTTAATATTTTTGTGAATTCGATATTGATTCTATGTCCTGGCTTGGAGGCTAAAATTTTACCTTTAATGGGTTTTCCGAGCAATGCCAAATCACCTATAATGTCTAAAATTTTATGGCGTGCAGGTTCATTTTTGAAATAGAGCTGTACTGTATTTAAAATTCCATCCCTATCAACTGATATTTTCGGTTTATTCAATTTGGCAGATAATTGATCTAGTTCTTCCCTAGTCATGGGTTTATCTGCAATCACTACAGCATTATCGAAATCTCCCCCTTTGATTAAATTCTGGTCAAAAAGATGTTCTATTTCATGCAAAAAAACAAATGTTCTACAGAGGGCAATATCTCCTGAGAAATGTTGTATATCTTTTAATTCGGCATATTGTTGACCTAAAAATGCACTATTAAAGTCAATAAGTGCTGTTATCTCGAGCTCATCTGCAGGCAGTACTGTTATTTCAGCACCACTTTTAGGATCTTTGTAAGAAATAGGACCTTCTACGATGAAATATTCTCTTTCTTCCTCCTGAGGGGTAATTCCTGCTTGGTGGATAGCTTCTACAAATGGACGGCTGCTTCCATCCATGATAGGTACTTCAGGACCGTCAATTTCAATAAGGACATTATCTATTTGCAATCCTGCCAATGCAGCTAAAGCATGTTCGATGGTACTAATGGAAGCTTCCCCATCTTGAATAGTGGTGCCTCTATTAGTTGTAACAACTTTAGAAACATCTGCTGAGACCACAGGAGTTAATGGTAAATCTGTTCTTTTAAACTTGTAACCATGGTTAGTAGGTGCTGGCTTAAATGTTAATGTTACCTCTTTTCCTGTATGAAGTCCTACACCAGATATAGAAACTTCTTTCCCTATAGTGGACTGGTAATTCATGAATACTTTAGAAATTTTTGCCAAAGATAAGGTTTCTAACCCTTAAATTGTTTGTATAGCGCTGGAAGCTTTTTAAAAACTGCATAGGAACGGATGTAGTCTTTATAATTAATAGCGGGGTATCCAAATAAAAAGGTATTGGGTTGCTTAACAGAGGAAGTTATTCCACTTTTTGCTTGAATTTGTGTGCTATCTGCAATTTCAATATGTCCTGAAATACCAACCTGCCCCCCAATTTTGCAATTTTTTCCAATTTTAGTACTACCTGCTATTCCAGTTTGAGCAGCTATAACGGTATTTTTTCCAATTCTGACATTATGAGCAATTTGAATCAAATTATCTAATTTAACCCCATCCTCTATTACGGTTGAACCAATTGTGGCTCTGTCAATAGTTGTTCCTGCTCCAATTTCTACCTGATTTCCAATTTCCACCATTCCAATTTGAGCTACTTTTTTATAGCTTCCATCTTGTTGGGGAGCAAAACCAAATCCGTCACTTCCTATTACAGCATTGGGATGTACGATACAATCATCTCCTAATACACAATGATCAAGGATTCTCACACCATTTTTTATTTTACATCTCGCTCCTATTTTTACATTTTTACCAATATATACTTGTCCCTCAATCACACTACTTTCTCCAATTTCCGCTCCCGCCTCCACAATTGAAAAATGACCTATTGATATGGATTCTCCTAATACAGCGGTTGAATCAATAACAGCTTTAGAAGACAGGGTAGGTTCTTGTTTGTCGGCTTGGGTTAAATCTCCAAATTTTTCCAATAAGATCGCTACGGAACTGTATACATCATCTACTTTAATCAACGTTGCTGTAATGGGCTTCTTAGGGATAAAACTTTTGGAAACTAAAATTGCAGATGCTTTAGAGCTGTATACGTAGGATTCATACTTTTCATTGTGAAAAAAGCAAATGCTACCATCTTGGCCGTCTTCAATTTTGGAAGGTCTATCAATTAATATGGATGCATCTCCTTCAATGCTTCCAGACAGGATTTGGGCTAATGCTCCCGCAGTTATCTGCATGATTGGTAATTACTGATTAACAACTAAACGTTTATTTATAAAAATCGTTATAACAAAATTGTTAATCTTAAAAAAAAAATAAAGTTTTGAATTCCGAGGAGATTCGAATTGGATATATACCGTCTTTAACTCCAAATGTAATTGTTGAAAAAAGGGCTATTCCCCTTATTGATTTAAAAACCAATCATTGGGAAAAAGCACTCATAGAAAAAGAAGTGGATACCGTCCTATATCCTTTTTGGCAGTTACCCATTAAACTAGATGACCGACTCATTATAGGGGCTCTTTCCAAAAGATTAAATACTAAAATTTGCTTGGTTAACGCAGATCCTAAGAATGGAAACCAGAAGCTAGGTTCAATTCCTGCCGGTTTCAAAGTATTCAGCCCTTATGAATTGTACCTTAAACAGTTGGAAGGAATCAGAAGTGATTTTGAGACCTCATCCTCAGAAATAGCCGATTATTGGTTATTGCCCCATTTTGAAATTGGACTTGAGAACCCATTTAATGAGGATCAAATTATTTTTACTTTTCAGACCAGGGAATTGGTTCCTTTGCCAGGATCTGGGGTTTGGGCCTACATAGTAGAAAAGGATCAATTGCAGACTAGAAAATGGTTGGCTTCTATTCATCGTTCCGCCACTAGTAGAATAACCAATATTGAGAGAGGCGTTTTGAAAAGTCATATAGACCGTCCCATTGCCATTCATGGGGTAGAAGATGAAAATGGGTATTTACACTTTTCAGCTTATAATGAATACCACCCTCATCCGATTCAATACTCATCGGGAACAAGTCATGGTCTGGTTAACCAAATAGTCCAAATGTTGAATCAATAATATTGGTGTGGAACCAGGTATTGTTTAACGTATTCGTAAATAGCTTCTTTAAACGAATAGGGAGCCTCGGCAAAACCTTCCCCTCTCAGTTTGCTCATATCTGCACAGGTATAATATTGATAACTGTTTCTAATATCTTCTGGGGTGTCGATAAATTCAATTTGAGGTTCAATTTCCAAGGCTTCAAAAGTAAAATGAACTAAATCCAAAAAAGTATTGGGACTCCCAGAACCTATGTTATAAAGTCCATTCGCCGGTTTTTCTTGGTGAATCCAATTGATCATTTTCAAGACATCAAGAATATAAACAAAATCCCTTGCCTGATGGCCATGCTGGATATCAGGTCTATGAGATTTGAAAAGCCTCATTTTACCTTGTTTTCTAATTTGATTGAAAGTATGGAAGATCACTGAAGCCATTCTTCCTTTATGGAATTCATTTGGTCCAAATACATTAAAGAATTTGAATCCAGCCCATTGAGGAGGAGTCTCTTTTTGCGCAAGCACCCATTGATCAAAATCATTTTTGGATTCCCCGTAAGGATTGAGCGGTCGGAGTTTTTGAACCCAATGGTGGGCGTCTGAATAACCATGTTCGCCCCCTCCGTAGGTAGCCGCACTTGAGGCATATAGGAAAGGGATTTGATGCCTCGTGCAGATATCCCAAAGTTTTTGGCTGTAACCGAGATTTAATTCATCAAAAATGTGACGGTCTTTCTCCGTTGTATCTGTCCTTGCTCCCAAGTGAAAAACCACATTGACCTCCCCAGCATGAGTTTCTAACCATTCGTGGAATACCAATCTATGAACAAAATGGGCCACTCTTTTATCTTCAAGATTAGGTGCTTTGGCACCAGTAGCCAGCTCATCTACGGCTATGAGTTCGGCTTGTGGAAAACGTTCAGCTAGGTATGATAGCTGGCAGCTACCTATGAAACCAGCGGCTCCTGTGACGACTAACATCATATAGTATTAATTTACCCTTTCGGGAAAAATAATTAATTTTTAATCAAAAAGCCTATTGTTCATAGGCTTCAAGAGGTAAACAAGTACAAATAAGATTTCTATCCCCAAATGCATTATCAATTCTGGCAGTTTCAGTCCAAAATTTAAAGCCCGCTCTCAGGTAAGGCAGTGGATATGCTGCTTTTTCTCTGCTGTAAGGGTATATCCAATCATCAGAAGAGATCTCTGCAAGCGTATGAGGTGCGTTGACCAATACATTTTGATCGGGAGGATATTGACCTGAAGCAATTTCATCTATTTCTTTTTTTATGGCTAGCATTGCTTCGCAAAATCTATCTAGTTCGTCCTTACTTTCACTTTCTGTTGGTTCAATCATAATGGTTCCTGCAACTGGAAAAGAAAGGGTGGGAGCATGGAAACCATAATCGATCAATCTTTTCGCAACATCTTCTGCAGAGGCGATGGCTTTAAAAGGCCTGAGATCTACAATTAATTCATGAGCAGATCTTCCATTTCTTCCTGTGTAAAGAATGGCAAACTCTTTTTCTAATTTAGATTTGATGTAATTGGCGTTAAGAATGGCATATTGAGTAGCTTCTTTTAGTCCAGTTTTTCCAAGCATTCTAATATACCCATAGGAAATCAGCAGTATA
>CALAZP010000070.1 GCA_937926355.1 uncultured Saprospirales bacterium | reverse complement strand
ATAGGTCCAGACGTTCTTCTATTGAATTCTAATTGATACCCCATTTTGCGAAGCCCTATTCTCGTCCAATCTTGAGTATCTTCATTCAACAACAATTTACCAGGCTCTGATATATGCCTTCCAAAAGAATTCCTCAATTGAAAAGAATTGAAATTAGGTGCCTCTGAAGCCTCTTGGACATTCATTCCAAATTCAACCATATTCAAAAAGAACTGTAATAAATTCTGATCCTGGGTGTCTCCCCCTTGAACCGCAAATGATAAGTAGGGACGTCCATCTTTCAAAGCTATACTCGGAGTTAAAGTGGCCCGAGGTCTTTTACCAGGTTCCACCACATTATAAGGATTATCGGCAGGGTCTAAAACGAAACTCTGCATTCTCTGACTCAAACCAATACCGGTTTGCCCTGCAATAACCGCTGGTACCCAACCTCCACTAGGAGTTACAGAAACTACCCATCCATCAGCATCAGCAGCTTGAATAGTGGTTGTTCCTGCTCTAAATTGAGTTCGGTGCTCCATTACTTCTTCCGAAGATTTCAATTCTTCTTCTACCTTTACAGTTTCCCATTTCTCTAGCAACTCCGAAAATGGATTGACCTCCCCTTGATAGGGATAAGGATCCCCTGGTTTGATATTAGGCTGATTTCTTTCACTGTTTATCATTAATGCCCGATCTCTGGCATACGATTTAGACAACAATCCCTTCATAGGTTCTTCAGGAGGATAATAAGTATCCCCATAGTAAAAATCTCTATCTGCAAATGCCAAATTCATCGCTTGATACACGGTATGAATGTATTGTGCAGAATTGAATCCCATCGCCTTCAAATCAAAATTTTCCAGAATATTCAAAGCTTGTAGCATTACCGGACCTTGCACCCATCGGTCTAATTTATAAACATCAATTCCTTTGTAGGAAACTTTCACCGGTTCTTCAATATAAACCTTCCAATTCGCTAAATCCTCCTTGGTGATTAATCCACCTTCTGCTTGTACCGCTTCGGCAAATTCCTCTGCCAGAGCTCCTTTATAAAACAAATCATAAACTGCATATATAGCCTCCTTTCTACTTTTTCCCTTTTGAAGGGCAGCTTCCTCTGTGTCCACAAAAAGTTGTAAAGTCCTCAATAAATCTAGCTGCCGAAATATTTCACCCGTTTGAGGAGCCTCAAAAGATTCACCTAAATGAGGTAAAAAAACCTTTGTCGAATGAGGCCACTGCTTAATTTGTTTCTTCGTACGCTCTATAGTTTTGGAGAGTTGTTCCTCAATAGGATATCCCGCAGCCAATTCCATAGCTGGAGCCAGAACCTCCTTTAAAGATAAAGTTCCCCACTCTGCAAGCATAGTAAATAAGCCACCGGGAGTTCCAGGAGTCACCGCAGCCAAAGGCCCATAAGCAGGCGGAATATCCATTCCTTTTTCCTTGAAAAATTCAGGCGTTGCACCAGTAGGAGCAACCCCTAAAGCATTGACAGCCCATACCTTTTTTTGTTCTGGATGATAGACTAATGCTTGCGTTTCACCTCCCCAACTCAAAACATCCCACATGGTACAGGTAGCAGCGAGCATTCCACAAGCAGCATCGACTGCATTCCCCCCTTGATTAAAAATAGTTGCCCCAGCCGTTGCCGCCAAAGGCTTCCCCGTTATGGCTACCCACTTCTGACCGTGAAGTACCGGTTTTTGAGTCTTTTGGGCTGTTGAAAAAGTCCACATCAAACAAAAACTAATTGCTAAAAAGTAGTTCCAAATTTTCATAAGCTTGGTATTTATAGGTATTTTTTCCCTTGAATATAAGTCAAACCTTTAAATTCTATAAATTTTTCCTATGAATGGGCAATTCATCAGCTTAGCAAAAAGAGTTACTCAATATAAAGAAGTCCTAAAAAACACCATCCAATATCGAGAAGAATGGCAGCAGAGCCTTAAGGGGACCATTACTCAATTGATGGATAAAATGGTTACGGAAACCGGTCTAGATGCTACCATAGAGGAAAAAGTAGAAATAGAAAATCTTGAAGCCATTGTGCTCTCCTTAGGGGACGCCAAAAGTGGACTCTATCAAATTATTAGCGATGGATTCCAAAGAGACCTGATTAAGAATAACGGTTCTTTAATCTACCAACAACTATTTAATGGAAAAATCATAGTCCTGGTCAACTACCCCTATATTGAAGGTTACGGGCAACCCCAACCACCTAAAACCATCGCCATTTACAGACCTGAAGAACTTACTGAGCCTTTTATACTTAGACATTTGGAAACCTTCATTACGGAAATAACGAGATGGGAAGACTACGATGACGATGAGCCCAATAAAAGAATTGGTTTTAATTTGAATTTTCAAACCCCGATAAATAAAGAGGAAGCTTAGCCTAATTTTGCAATTGGTCAAATGCAATTTTCAAACCCCGAAGGGTTAAATCCCCATCATAGGAATCGAATACGGATTTTAACGGAGTTAAAGCAAAAGATAGCCCACCAGTCGCAATAAATTTACAGGGATGACCCAGTTCTTCTTCTATTGATGACAACATATGTTTGACTAACCCAGTATATCCAACTAAAATACCACTACGAATGGCATGAATCGTATCCTTACCCAAAACGGATTGAGGATACTCTAAGGCCACATCCGGAAGCTGAGCAGTATTACTAATTAAAGCGCCCATTGCAGTTTTAAGTCCAGGAGCTATAGCTACTCCTAAAACCTCTCCGTGATTATCAATAGTGGTGAAAGTAAGCGCAGTTCCAAAATCAGTAACCACACAACACTGCTGATATTTTGAATAAGCCGCAATACTATTAGCTACCAAATCTGCACCAATTTCATCAGGTTTTACTAATTTTAAATGTAGTTGTTCAAAAGCCTGACGATCAAAAAGAATAGGCGTTATCCTATAAATACCTTGGTAGAGTTTGACCAATATCGCAGTCATGCCCGGAACAACACTTCCAATTATAATCCCTTGGATTTCACCTTCAGTAATCCCATTCTCTGTATTGAAATCCATTATGGTTTGTTGATAGTTTTCCTCTGGAATTCCTTTAGAGGGCATCCTAAACTTCCATTTACAGGTGGTATCTACCCAATAACCAGTCACTATGTCAGAATTTCCGATATCTATCGTAATTACCATTGATACGCCAAATTTTGCCTAAATTAACATTTATATTTTACCACCCATGATTTTAAGAACCCGCAAAATAGCCCAATCCTTCTTTTGGTTGTCAAATATACTATCGATTATAGTGATGGTCCAACCCATTATTGCACAAGTGCCTGCGAATTTATTAGGATTAAATCCAGCAAGTCAAAAATGGAGTACCATAGAAAATGAAGTAGTCAAAATAATTTATCCCCATGGGCTGGATAAGCAGGCACAAAGAGTCGCCTCCATTACCACCTATTTATCGTCTAATAACGATGCGGGAATCGGAAAAGAATATAAAAAGCTAGATATCATTCTACATGGTCATACTGTCGTCCCCAATGGATTCGTTACAGTAGGGCCATTTCGCTCCGAATTTTACCTTTCCGCTCCACAATTTTACGCTCCCACTTCTTGGTTAGACGTACTATCCATTCATGAATACAGGCACGTCAAACAATTTAGTAATAGCCAAAAAGGGATATCGGGTTTAGGTCAAAAACTATTGGGATCCTGGGCGTGGGGAGGGTTGGTGAGCACCGCGCTTCCTCGCTGGTTTTTCGAAGGGGACGCCATCCTCATGGAAACTGCATTAACAGCTTCAGGAAGAGGTAGAATGCCGGCCTTTGATATGGAATATAAAGCATTGGCATTAGAGGGTCAATTTTATAACTATGAAAAAGCCAGCGCAGGCTCATTTAAGGATTTTGTCCCAGATTGGTATTCCTTGGGATATTATTTGACCCTAGAGGGGAGAGAAAAATACGGTCCACAAATTTGGACTCAGATCGTAGAAGAGGCGACTAAATACAAAGGATTGGTTTTTCCATTTTCTAAAGCATTGCGAAAACATACCGGTCTGACCACCTCCAAGTTATACAACCAAACATTTTCAAGCAAGTACCAGGAGTGGTTAGAAATAACTCAATCTGACCATCAATTTCAAGAGCTACGGCCCGAACCAAAAACCATTACCCATTACAATAATATCACCCCATTGGATGCTCTTAAATGGCTAGCAGTGAAAAGAAGTTATCAAGAATGGCCATACTTGGTTGAAATAGATTCTTCAGGTAAAGAAAAAAAATTATGCCCTATCGGCATCACCTTTGACCCTCTGCAAAGTACCCTCTCTACTTCCAACAATTTAGTGACCTGGTCTGAACTCAACCTGGATCCAAGATGGTATAATCATCAATATCAAAATATATACATTTATAA
>CALAZP010000069.1 GCA_937926355.1 uncultured Saprospirales bacterium | reverse complement strand
TGCCCCAAATGTCAATATGAAAAGGCTTTTGGTGACCAATGTGAAAAATGTGGTTCCGATCTTTCTCCAATAGAATTGATTAACCCAGTTTCCACTCTTAGCGGGAAAAAACCAGAATTGAAAAAAACCAAACATTGGTATTTCAATTTAGGCAAACATGAAGAGTGGTTGAAAAAGTGGATTGCCGAAGGGATATTGGATCAAAAATCTCATCATGATCCGAAAAATTGGAAAAAACACGTAACGGGTCAATGTATGTCATGGTTGGATAATGGTTTGCATTCTAGAGCAATAACTAGGGATTTAGATTGGGGAATTCCGGTTCCCTTACCCGGGGCTGAAGGCAAAGTCTTATACGTTTGGTTTGATGCCCCGATAGGGTATATTTCGGCGACCAAACAATGGGCGATTGATCACGGCAAAAACTGGGAAGATTACTGGAAAGGAGAAGAAGTGGAATTGATTCATTTTATAGGAAAGGACAATATTGTTTTTCACTGTATTGTTTTTCCCGCTATGTTGAAAGCCTATGGAGATTTTGCCCTTCCGGTAAATGTTCCCGCTAATCAGTTTTTGAATTTTGAAGGTCAAAAATTTTCCAAATCTAGAGGCTGGGGAATAGAAATGCACGAGTATTTAGAAATATTTGAGCACTTTCCCAATAAAGAAGATGCCCTCAGATATGCATTAATTAGGAACCTACCGGAAAACAAAGACAGTGATTTTAAGTGGGATGAATTTGTCGATTTCCACGACAAAGAATTAGCGGACAACTTAGGTAATTTTGTAAATCGGGTTTTGGTGTTGACGCATAAATATTTTAACGGGGTTATACCAGACGCTACTGCTACTGTTTCAATACTCGCACAGGGTCAAGAGTTGGCTGAAAAAGTAGGTTTTGAAATAGAGCATTTTAATTTTAGACAAGCCATGAGCCTCTGCATGGAAATTTCTTCCCTTGGCAATGTCTATCTTCAGGAACGAGCACCATGGGCCTTAGCTAAAGAAAATCCGCAGCATCCTGAAATAAAAGAAATTATGTTTACCGCCATCCAACTTGTTCGACTATTGGGGGAGGTATTGGATCCTTTTATTCCTTTTACTGCTGAAAAAATTAGAAATCTATTAGGAGTTCAAAAAGGAGATTCACTTAGCCTCAATACGGGGCATATACTTGGTCAACCTGAAATTTTATTTACTAAGATTTCCAATCGGAATGATCCTACCTGGAGTCAATTGGTTCAAACACAAAAAGATAAACTTACTCAAATTATGGATTCAGCATTTGAAGCTCAAAAACCAGCTATCGAATTTGATGATTTTGCTAAAATAGACCTTCGAACAGGCACTATTACAGCTGCTTCTAAAGTAGAAAAGGCGGATAAACTGCTTAAATTAGAAATAGATTTGGGTTTCGAAATAAGGACTATAGTATCTGGAATTGCCGAGTTTTATAAACCAGAGGAAATTATTGGTCAGGAGGTGATTGTAGTTGCGAATTTGCAACCTAGAAAACTGAGAGGTATTGTGTCTCAGGGAATGATATTGATGGCAGAAAATAAGGAAGGACAGCTTACTTTTGTCTCCGCACAAAATGGTATGGGTAACGGCTGGGTAG
>CALAZP010000068.1 GCA_937926355.1 uncultured Saprospirales bacterium | reverse complement strand
AAAACTTCCTCTTGAAAAATTTCTTCTGTAAACAAGACAAATGCGGAAGCAAGAGTGGCATGTCCGCATAGGTCCACCTCAGTGGTGGGAGTAAACCACCGAATTTCAAAAGGAATTAAATCCAAACGCACAAAGGCCGTTTCCGATAGATTATTTTCTGAAGCTATTTCTTGCATGATGGACTCTGGAATCTCGTTTGGTAAAAGGACCACAGCTGCTGGATTTCCTTTAAAGACCTCAGTGGCAAAAGCATCTACTTGAAAAATGGGAAGTTCCATAAATATTATCGTTTTTGAATCATCCAAACGTCCTGAGGGAGCGCTTTATTAGGTTCTGGATGAGGAGTGAAATGTTCTAATAAGATTTGGTCGTGAATTAAGGTTTGGATAAAGGCCGGTGGATGAAAGGCAGAAAAAGTTCTATGTCCTTCTTTTACCTTAGATCTGGTGATCAGTTGACCACCTAAATAAGCTTGTCGCTCTTCCTTCGTTAGCTTAGTCAAAAAATGATCCCCTTGAGTAGTGAAAAAAAAGATGCCTCTAGGTTGGAGTACTCGAAGGATTTCTTGCATCCATTCTGTGTGCATTTTTTCAGACAAATGAGTAAAAATAGATATGGCATAGGCCAAGTCAAAGGACGCTGAAGGGTAAGGCAAAGGTGGAGCCAATTGATTGGTGGTAAATTCCACTTCGGGGATATTTTGGGTACACCAGGCAATGGATTGAGCATTATAATCAGTTCCTTTAATGACGGCCTCATCACCCAAAATAGCTGGAAAATGCCTGATGATTCTCCCGGGCCCACAGCCCCATTCCAAAACTTTAAGAGTAGGTGAGGGGTTGATATGAGGTTGTACGCATTCCCAAATCCATTGGGCAGTCTTCCTTCCCCCTTCGAAGTACTTTTGATAATCAAGCTGAAAGGATTCGTACATCAGGTAGTCTGGAGGAAGTTTGATGTCAGGATGCTTCTTTTGAAAAGCTACATTTTTAGATTGGTGTTTCAACCTGAGCAAGAGGTAACGCAAATAGTCAGCAGTAGGAAGTAATCTTATCCTTCTTAAGATGCTACTCAATTGTCTGCCTAAAATGTTCACCTCTGATTATTTTTTAGCAATCATTCGAATGACCATACCTTTTCCACGGTGAAATTGCCCTTCTGATAAGGTGGTTTCTCGTTTTTCTAAAACCTGAATGTCCAATCCTTTGAAATCGGATTGAAGGAGGTTTTCGTCATAGAGTAAAGCATCATCTCCCGGTCCACCTATATCTGGATTTTGGAGTTTGTAGGGAAGATTTTCTTTGTGAAAACCTTCTAGAAGAATGGTTCCACCTGGCTTCAATGCTTCAATTAATTTTTGGTGTACTGCTGCTCGAAAGGAAGGTGGCCAATGGGAATAGATCAATACAATCAAATCGTAGGTAGCTTTACCAAAGTCGTAATTTTCTACACTGGCTATTTGATAATTCAGTTTGACCTCTTTCTTTTCAGCTAATTGCAACGCTTTTTGTTGGCCAGCTTCGCTTAAGTCCACGGCAGTCACTTCCCAACCGAGTTGAGCAGCGTAAACCGCATTTCGGCCTTCACCTTCTGCGGGAAACAATGCCTTTTTACCGATAGGTATTTTATTTAGCTGTTCTGCATACCATACGTTAGGCGCTTCGCCGTAAGCATATTCCTTCATGGAGAAACGCTCATCCCAAAATGCTTTCATATCTATTTTTTTATAAATCTATCATGGTTGGTTCCTTTCTTCGGAAGTCGGTAGGAGGGAAAGGTTATCACTTGGTTCTTTTTAAAAACAGGGCAACTACGGCTGAGGTTAAAAAGCCCATAGCTGAGGCGCCTAGGACCCCTTGGGCTATATAGCTTTTGAGATTAAAAAATCCTTCAGCTTGTTCTTGATTTAGTTTGCCGGCAGATACTGCATGGGCGATGGCATTGCTAAAATAGTCTGGGGTGATCACAGTAGATACCAACCATTGGGTTAAAGGACTCAGCAATGCCACTACTAGGGAGATGATAATTCCACTTACTAGTCCTTGTTTGTAGGTCATAAAGCCCTCATAGAATTGCTCTCTTTTTTGCCGTAAGGCGAATACAAAAATGGCGATAGAGGGAATGGCGATGAGATTGGTATAGATGGCATGTTGGTCAATATGCGTGTCGTGGAGTCCTAATACCCGCTCTAAAGCGACCCAAACCAAGGTCATGACCACGTAAATCAATCCCCATTTGATTTCTAATTTGAATTGGTTCATTTTCGTTTTGTTGATCAGTGAATGGTTTTTGGTTTAAAAATATATTAAATCTCTGGTTTTAGATCTTCTTTTTGATAATTTAGAAAGACTGCAAGAATGGCCAAACCAAAAAATGCACCGGTAATGACGAACACTACGTTCAATAGGCCTGTGGCTCCAAAAGACAATCTCAGCAATATGGTGGCAATCACAAATCCTGTATTCCTTAAGAGCCTAAAGTAATCCTGGGAAAAACCATAGGAAATAAGAAGTATAAGGACATCAGTCAAAATCAGAGCAGTGAAAAAATCTTTGTAAAAAATAGAGTTTAAATCATTTTTCATGGTTGGAAAAGCGTGATTGCCGGTAAACTGTAAAAAAGAGAAATCAAAAATGTGAATACCGCTAATAATCACTAATAATAGGATGAGTGAAGCCGCTATTGTTTTTTTAATTTTTCCAAATAACAGATCAGATGGCAGGACCTCTTTATTGGCATTCTGTTGGGTGAGGCGTTCTTTCATTTTATTAAAATAAAGGATGGTAACAGCTAAAATCAATACCGCGGCTAAGTCAATAAATAGATTAACCAAACTTGTATTAGAAAAACTTACAATGGTAAAGTCAATTTTGGTAATATCTCCAAATACCCGCCTGATAAGGATAAGGGAAATGATTTCAAATTGCTTTAATAAGGTAGTGGTGAAGGATCTAGGTAAGAAATAAACCAAAAGATATATTTCGTAAATAAGAATAAAACTGAAAGGGGTGTAAATGGAGTTGATGGGGTTTTGAAGTAAGTCGGAATCAAGTATTTTTATATACGTTAACTTATTTAAGGCTATTAATGCAAGGTGAACAAAAAATCCTATGATGGCGACAAAGACCGTGACCAGCTCGAGGCGGTGCCTCATTGAATCGGAAAATAAATAGTCATAAAGTTTATTCATGGTTATGTCTTTGGAATAAAGTTACCATTAACCTTTGATTCTAGGGCAATAACTAGTTATTGAAATTAACTTCTTACCTGACGTGTTGGTAAAGAATTCTAGGTAGATCAGCTTGAACAGCAGGGTGATCCCTCCAACTCCAAGCCAGTTGGCGATGCAGCTTGATTTGTTGTTCTACATCAATTATGGGAGGTATAGAGTAGTCATTTCCAAGCCATTGTTGCGTAAATAAGCCGTCGGGATCGTGCTCCTTTTGTTGTTTGATCGGGTTATAAATTCTAATGGTATTGTACCCAGTAGTTCCTGCTTGCATTTGTATTTGAGGATAATGGATGCCGGGCTCGTAATCTAAGAAAAGCTGTGCCAAGTGAGCACTGGCATTTCTCCAGTCCATCAACAGATGGTGCGTTAGAAAGCTAACCAGCATGGCGCGCATTCGGAAATTGATCCATCCAGTTGTTTGGAGACACCGCATGCAAGCATCAACCAAGGGAATACCAGTTTGACCCGATTTCCAAGCTTCTAATTGAGATAGATTTTCTTTAAACGGAAAATCTCGATAGCCTCGATTGAGATGTTCTTTAGCCATCTGGCATTCATTTTCAAATTTCTGGATGAAGTGATCCCTCCATTGAAGCCGAGTCATAGCACCTGAAATTCCTCGTTTGTGAGGACTGGCCGATTTGGCATTTTTCAGAAATTGCCAAACTTGTCTATTGCTGAGATTCCCCCAAGCGAGATAAGGGGAAATTCTAGCACAGGAGGTTCTACTTTCCAGCGGTTTAGAAATATGCCGAGAGTAAAGTTCCGCTCTTTTTTCTACAAAGGATTGCAAATATCTGAATCCCTTTTCTGTACCAGGTGGTTGGTATTGCTCGGGATAAATTTTTAATTGATCTTTCCATGGGGAGGATAGCGGATATGGATTGGGGATCGTAAGAGATTGTGCAGTGAATTGATTATTAATCAGAGGTTCTGAAATGGATGACCGCCATTTTTTATCCCATCCCTTTCTATTGCGAATCCCCCTGAGGACTCCATCTTTTTGAAATTCTTTCCAAAGAATGCCTTCGGATTGAAAATAGGTTTTAAGCTGCTGATCTCTTTGGTAGGTCTCAGGTACCCCTGATTCCTGATAACTGAATACCTTATTTATACGGTGATTATGATGTAGTTGTTGAAATACCGCTTTAGCAGATTCTTGACAAATGATGATTTTTCTGTTCCATTGAGCTAAGGTTTCGTTCATCAGCAGCAAGGAGTGATATTGAAACTGGAGGTGCCTTAATGATGTAGTGGGATGGTGGAGAAATTCTGGTTCGAATAGGAATAGAATGAAATAGGGAATTCCTTCTTTTTCTGCTGCGTCTAGAGGACGGTGATCGCTCAGTCTAAGGTCTCTTTTTAGCCAAACTATATTAATAGTGGTCTTACTCATGTCGGTTATCCATAGAAATTGTACGTCTGTATATAATCCAATGTACATTTAAAACAGTACGATGTTTTTTTGTTTATTTTGCAGTCCATTCAAATCATTATAATTATGAATAATAAAATTTTAACCTTAGGATGTTTGCTTTGCGCCACAATGATGATCGCGCAGAATCCTAATATGAACTACAACAAGTTTCGTCAATTGTATCAGGAACTACCTACGCCAAATAGTTATAGAACGGCTTCAGGAGCTCCCGGTCATGAATACTATCAGCAGAAAGCCGATTACCTCATTAAGGTATCTTTAGATGAGGAGAAAAATAGACTAAGTGGCACAGAGAAGGTTACCTATCATAATAATTCTCCAGATCCCTTGACTTATTTATGGGTTCAATTGGACCAGAATGTGAGATCAAAAGATTCCGATACGCATAAAATTGAGACGCAAGAATTGGGTTCCAGGATGTCTTTCCAACAGTTGGGAAAATTATACGATCGGTTTGATGGCGGTTTTAATATCGCTTATGTTAAAAACGAAGCTGGTCAACCAATGAAATATACCATCAATAAAACCATGATGCGTATTGAACTGGAAAAACCTTTACTAAATGGAGAATCCGTAACTTTTAGTTTGGAGTGGTGGTACAATATTAATGACCGCTTAAGATATGGGGGTAGATCAGGATATGAATACTTTCCAGAAGATGATAATTCACTCTATACCATAGCGCAGTTTTACCCCAGAATGGCCGTATATAATGAGGTAGAGGGATGGCAAAACAAGCAATTCCTAGGTCAGGGGGAATTTGCATTAACTTTCGGTGATTTTGAGGTACATATCGATGTGCCTGCCGATCATATCGTAGCTGCTACGGGAGAGGTTCAAAATCCAAAGGAAGTACTTAGCAGTGAACAGAGAAAGCGTTTGGCTGACGCCAAAAAATCTACGAAAGATCCTGTATTTATAGTGACGGAAGAGGAAGCAAGAGAAAATGAAAAGGAGAAAACAGCGGAGCGGAAAACATGGATTTTTAAGGCGGAAAATGTAAGAGATTTTGGTTTCGCTACCTCAAGAAAATTCATTTGGGATGCCATGGCTGTGCAACAAAACGGCAAGACCATTATGGCCATGTCAGCCTATCCAAAGGAAGGTAATCCCCTATGGGAACAGTATTCCACCAGAGTAGTAGCCCACACCATCAATACTTATTCTAAGTTTACCTTCGATTATCCTTATCCTTTAGCTTGGTCAATTCACGCAGACCGAATAGGAATGGAGTATCCTATGATCTGTTTCAATTTTGGAAGACCCGAAAAGGACGGTACTTATTCAGACAGAATTAAGTATGGAATGATTATGGTAATTATCCATGAAGTGGGGCATAATTATTTCCCCATGATTGTTAATTCTGATGAACGCCAGTGGACTTGGATGGATGAAGGTTTGAATAGTTTCCTACAATTTCTTGCAGAACAAGAATGGGAACACGATTACCCTTCTGGAGCTGGACAGCCTTCTAAAATTGTCGACTATATGAAGGGTGATAAATCTGGCATAGTACCTATTATGACCAATTCTGAATCTGTTCTACAGTTTGGTAATAATGCTTACGACAAACCAG
>CALAZP010000067.1 GCA_937926355.1 uncultured Saprospirales bacterium | reverse complement strand
TATACATTTCCCCGAAATTGATGGAGGCAATATCCACTAATTTATGCACTCCATCAACGGTGTTTTTCTGAGATAAAGTCAAATCTGAAAGATAATACTGAATCAATTGAAATTTGAGGTTCATTCCATCTTCATAGGCATACGCATCGGAAAGCATGGTTAATGGCGTTCCTTCATAAACACCTTTAAAAGTTAAGGTGATATCTGCTTTTTCAATTGAAGCCTCCTCTGAACAGTTCCCAAGCAATAGAGTTAGAACAAAAAGGGTGAAGTATCTCATGGGATTTTTTAGAATAAAACAAATAATTATCCCAAAAAGATTTAGACTTACTCTATATTAAGCAGTTGGAAAGCTTCGATAAATTGACTATTAAAGCGTGTAGCAACCTGTGCAGCATCCAATGTGTTGAAGTCTAATCCCGACCACCATATGGAAAAATCAAGACCTAAATGGATTTGAATATTGGCTCCCTTATCGGGAAAAAATGAAATGGGGAATCGAAGGGAAGTTTCCAAAGGCAAAACCATAAAATACTCATGCCGAGAACTATCGGGGGTAGTTTGTAAAAGGGTAAACTTACCCGTGTAATATATCCCTTCGTTCAACAGTCCATTGGAAGGCGATAAAGGATGATTGAATTCGAAAGAACCCTCTAAAGATTGTCCCAAGGTATCTGGAATTTTCAGTTCCATTTCTAGTTGAGCATAAGGCCCACTTGCCTCGAAAGTCCCCAACCTAAATGATTTAGGTAATACAGCATTGGCCAATAAAAAATTGTTGGAAACTTCTTTTTCTTCCACCATTCCATCGGAAGTTTCCACCTCATAAGTCAGTTTTTCCCGAAGGGTAAAACCATTCCCTGTATCATCTAGCAATTGGATATTGGACAAATAAAAACTGAGTTTTTCAACTACAAAATCATTTCCATTAACGTCCTGCAATACAGAATCTAAAGCAGGAATGGGATAGGTTATGTTCAGATTCAAGGATGGAAAATTGCAACAATCATCGCATTCCACGTCCGCAGAAACATCAAAATTGGAGCTTAATACATTTAGACACCCTTCCTGTTCTTCGTAGCAACTATAAGAAATGAGCAATAAGAAAATCCACCATCCTAATCTATTTGCCATGGTTGACCAATTCCTTTAGAATTTGCTTGACTTGTATGGAAAACTCTTTGGTCATGATCCAATTGTAATAATTCTTGTCTTTTTCAAATACCTCCAAAACCGGTTTGCCTTGATATTTTCCGAAATTAAAGACCACCTGGCCATTGGCATCGTACTTTAACCTTTGCGTGGCGTCCAACATATCCTTGTCGTTGATGAATTCGTGAACTGCTTGAAGGTCCCTGGAAAGGGTATCCTCGTATTTATTGAGTTGACCTTCAAACACCTTAACTGTTGCTCTAACATCTACCAACGCATCGTGGGCGTTTTCCATCTCTTCGTTACAATAAAATTTTAAAGCAGCAGTGAGGGTTCTGGGCTCCATTTTATAGAATATCTTCTGAACATCTATAGCTTTTCTATTTTTCAGAGAAAAATCCATACCCACTCTTCCAAACTCTTCCATGAGCATAGGCAAATCAAATCTATTAGAATTGTAACCAGCCATATCTGCATCTCCAATAAAGTCCCAAATTTGTTGTGCTACTTGTTGAAAAGTGGGTTTGTTGGCAACGTCCTTATTGGAAATTCCGTGCACTTGATAAGCTTCCTCCGAAATCGGAATACCGGGGTTAATCACCTGACTATATTCTTTGGGCGTAGGGCTGCTTTTTGAATATTTGATCATAGCTATTTGAATAATCCGGTCAGTTACCACATTGAGACCAGTAGCCTCCAAATCAAAAAAACATAAATCTTTCTTCAATTGAATATCCATACCCTACCCTTTTAATCTTTCAAAAATGTTTGGAATCCACTCGTCATCACCACCGATAACTCGTCCTTTCCATTATTATATATAAAATAAGCCTCAATATCGGCTATTTTTTCTATCAATGCCAATCCCTCTTCATGCCCTAAAACCATGCATGCCGTCGCAAGCGCATCCGCAGTGGCACAATCTGGAGCCACTACCGTTACACTTAATATGGGTAATTGCTGCGGATACCCTGTCCAAGGTGAGATGGTATGGCTGTATTTACTTCCATCCAACTCGTAGAAATTGCGATAATTTCCAGAAGTAGCGACCGATTTATCACTCAACTTTAAAGTTTGAAAAACTGCATCAGCAGCTCCCCCCTCCAGGGGTTCATTAATTCCAATGACCCAGTCGCCTCCTTTCGGGTTGCTTCCCAAACTTCTCATTTCTCCTCCTATATCGACTAAATAATTATTTACCCCTTTCTTTTCCAACCATTCAGCTATTCGATCTACTCCAAATCCC
>CALAZP010000066.1 GCA_937926355.1 uncultured Saprospirales bacterium | reverse complement strand
TCGTTTTTTTCCAGAAAAAGGCAGTTGATCATCATCAATTGCCTTTTTTTATTTCTGGGAGCTTCACTCTCGTGATTCCCTTCTCAAATTCTTGGGTAAATAAATCAAGAATAAAATCAAACGTTCCATCGGGTGCTATTAAATCTCTGTTATTAGCCTCCAAAATGACAATGGGGTGATCTAGTTCACTATTGATATAATTGAAATATCCCTTTTGTATTTTTAATAGGTATTCCTCCTGAATATGTTGTTCGTATGATCGCCCCCTTTGATTGATGTTTCTAATAAGTTGATCAATTGGACGGTGAATGTAAATCATCAAATCTGGTTCCGGAAAGGTACTATTGAGGACTTCAAACATGTTTTTGAATAGTCTAAATTCAGCACCTTCCAGGTTGTTGGCGGCAAACAATAATGTTTTGCCAAAAAAGTAATCACTAATGGTAATTGGGTGAAATAAACTGGGCTGCATTAAGTTGGCTTGCAACTGTTTATGACGTTCGGTCATAAAGAAAAGTTCTACAGGGAAAGCATAGCGATCTGGATTTTCATAAAAACCTTTTAAAAACGGATTTTCTTCAAACGATTCCAATAATAGTTGGGCTTGAAATGTATTAGCTAAAGCTTTACTAAGCGTAGTTTTACCCGCACCAATATTTCCTTCAATAACGACTAACTTATATTTAAATTCCAAGCGCTTATCTTTTAGGGACAAATGTCAAAAGTAATTATTGAGGAGTTACCCCTTCCTAATAATTACAAAATTTAATTAAATTTGAACTTGTTTGGTTCCCAATTTTAACACGTATTTAGAGGTTATGAAAAAGTATTTTCCCCTTCTTTTGTTTTGGATAGTTGCTAATGTTTCCTTAGAAGGGCAAAATTCTTACCAATTGGGTACTGATATTGCAGCCACGGACTGCGAAGGTTTGCTTTTCGACAATGGTGGGCCGGACAGCACCTACAAAGGTGGAGTAGAGGAATCTTTTACAGTATGTCCCACGAACCCAACAGCCTGTATCGATATTGAAATTATAGACTACAGAATTGATCCCTATCGATTATTTTTTGGAGGAGATGTGCTATCTATTTATGCAGGTAATAATCCTGTGGGAGATCCCATTGGGATTGTTTCTGGTTCAGGGGGCTTAGCTCCTCTTAAACTCAAAGTAAGCGATCCATGTTTTACAGTAGTCTTTTCTGCTGATGAGCAAATAGAAATGGATGGTTTTCAGCTGAAATGGTCTTGTAATGAGGAAGAATGTAGCGGATTAGGAATGTTTGACCCTATTGAAATCACAGAGCTCCCTTACAGTGCTGGTCCTTTAACTACCTGTAATGGATATGGTAGTTTAACGACTACGACATGCGGGTTGGAGGGCTTTCTGTGGGGACAAGAAATGGTATTCAAATATATTGCACCGGGTGGACTCTGCGCAGATATTACCTTGACAGATGCGGTTTCTAATACTGGAATAGCTATCCTTAAGGGGAATCCCCAAAGTGCTAATTCCATCTGTGTGGCGCAAACGGAAACTGGTGTGCTGAGGAGTGTTAATTTTGAAGAACCAGGTGAATACTATATTATAGTGGCCAACGGAAATACCTGTACTCCCTTTAATTTGGAGATTACGCCAGTAGATTGTCGGATTCCTTCTGGCCTTTCCGCTGCTCTTTGCAATCCAGTCAATGGTTGCTCAGATGGTTCCGGTCAACCAATAGTATACGAATATCAAGCGGGATTTGAAGATTTGGATATCAGAGAGGGAGTAAATAATGGATGTTGGCAAGGGGCAGGTTTTCAACCCAATTATTACTGGTTTACCGTCCAGGCAGCTATTGATGGTAATTTGGGATTCTCATTACAAAGTGCCGGTTATGAATCTGACTTAGACTTTAATATTTGGGGACCTTTTGACAATGAAGAGGTTTGTGAACAGTCTGATGATATCATTGATTTTATTCAAAATAATGCGCCCATTCGTT
>CALAZP010000065.1 GCA_937926355.1 uncultured Saprospirales bacterium | reverse complement strand
CCTGCCACGTCTATGTGACACTGAATTAAAATTAGCCCTTCAGTCCAGTGGTGCCGTTCTTATTGAAGGAGCCAAATGGTGCGGAAAAACCAGTACTGCAGGTCAATTTGCTTATCAGCGGGAGGATGGAGTTTGGGTGGTACCGATTGGGTGTTTAAGAGCGTAAATTGAAAATCGCATTAAGAACCCATAAAAGAAAAGTCAACTCGATTAGTTTAAAGATTTCGAAATAGAATACCAAGGACTCTCCCTAGAGGATAGATAAACTACATATAATCAATTTTTGAATACAAAAAACAGAATACCTGCTAAGCAAAGAAATATTTGAATAGACCAAATCGCTATGACTACTTGAGGTTCACGAGGATTTTTTAGCCAACGGATAATGGCATGTTCAATACCATAAATTTTTGAATAGGGAACATCAAGAAAACCATCTTCATTTATTTTTGCGAAACTTTCTTTTTTTAAACGACCTCGCAGTTTTAAGATCACCTCGGTTCCATAAAGTCCTAGTATGAAAATGGACTCCAGCCACAATTCTCCCAAGACCAATAATCCTGCTATCAATGCCCCTGAAAAATAGGTAAGCGAATCTCCGGGAAAAATTCGAGCTGGATACCAATTAAATCCCAAAAAAATGGAAAGTGGTACTATTCCTAAGCATGCGATAACTAATAATTCTTGATGTCCTGAAATTAAAAATATGATCGACAAGCCAGTCAAAATAATTATTCCCTGTCCTGATTCTAAACCATTGTATCCTGCTAAAAAGTTAAAAGACAAGGTTTGACATGATACAATCAAGCCGATAATTACACTGGGTAGGAGGGGTAGATCAAAATTTATGATAAAAGGAAACCAACCTAAAAAAACAATAAATATTCTAAAAGGTGCTGCCAGGCCTTTTTTCCAACCTAAAAAATCATCTACTATACCTGCAAAACTGCAAATTAAAACACTGTAAAAAAGGTGGTCAAATGGCAAGAGACTCGTGCCTACAAAAAATCCAAAAACTACTGGAATACCACCACTTTCAGGTATTAAAGGATGATTGATTTTGTGGATATCTTTTCCCACTAAACCAATTTGCCTTGCTTTTTTAATCCAAAGCCGCAAAGCAAAAGCAGTCATCCAACCTGCTACGAAAGGGCTGATCCAGTGGAGCCACATAATTGATAGGTCTTTTCCATTTGGGGGTAAATCACTTCCTTGCTGTATTTTATCATCGATTTTTTTTCAAAATGCATCTGGGTTACTTTTTCCATCGCCCTATACATCTCAGTAGAATCATTGGCAGGAGCCAGGATGCCATTGACCCCATTTTCAATTAAATCCCGACAACCCGGAATATCTGTTGCGATGACTGGAATACTATGATTCATAGCCTCGAGAAGGGTACGAGGTAGTCCTTCCCTATAATATCCCGGATGAACATAATAGGAGGCTTTCATTAGCAGTAGGTCTATATTTTCTAAATCAAAATGAAGGGTTACTCCCGGAATTTTGCTCCATTTTTTTAATGTACAATTCCAAATTTTATGCGGATGCTTTCGGACGTGTAGCCCCGCAATCCATAATTGAGCTTCTGGGTGAATACTTTTGTACCATTGAAAAGCCTTAATAAGAGTGGAAAATCCTTTTTCCCAGATAAGTCTTCCTGCACTTAAAAAAACATTGGGAATTTTAGAAATGCTTTCAGCCTTACCCAACTTAATCCCACTTCCAGGAATCAAGGTTAGATTTCTTTTTAAAAAAGACAAGTCATTAGAATTTTGAACTATAATTTTACTAGCTCTAATCAAGGCCAAATAAAAAAAGGGTCGCATAGGAATATATAATCTGTGAGTAAAAATTAATCCTAGCCCTGTGGTATGGGCCACCACAGGTGTTTTTGAAAAAACACCAAATAAAATGGGGAGCAAACGGAAAATATGCAATCGGTCAGGCCTAAAAGTTTTAATGGCCCCATAGATTAACCAGGGTTTAGTAATGGAATAGAAATAAATGGGGAAAGAAACCTCAATGGAAATTTTTGGAAATGGAATACAAGCAGCTACTTTGTATCCCTTATCTGATAAGTATTGTAAATAATCTAATCTGGAATAGACAAAGTCTCTGGCACATTTTTCAATTAATAGAATTTTCATAAGTGCCAAAATAAAGGTTTGAAGAAATTCTACCCTTTTTTTCAACACTAAACTTACGTCCAAATTACCCCTGTGAACTGAAATAACTTAAAATGATCTGAAAATCCAGACCTAATCACTTTTATAGACCATAAAAATGCTTTTAAAAAGACGAATTGTAGGATATTGATCAATGATTTGCTAAATTTCTTCCTAGAACATGAAAACTACCATCGTATTCAATGCAGGGCCCCTTCACAATCAATCAGCTGGAATACATGTTTGGACCAAAGAAATGCTCATTGCTCTTCACCGCCTACAAGAACAAGGGCAAATGCCCAAAAATTTTCATTGGATTCTTCTCACGGAAAAACCCACCCAAGATTTTCCTTTATTTGAGGTGAAAACACTTCCCGTATATCGCTTTATCCCAGGCTATGCAGCTTGGAGATTGTTTTTTATTCTTCCTTTTTTAGCCATTAAATCAAGAGCCAATTACTTTATAGAACCCGGGCATTTTGGACCTTTCAACCTTCCCTCCAAAATTAAACGACTTACGGTGATCCATGACCTTACCCCAATCTTGTTTCCTCAGTGGCATCAAAATTTCTCCGCAAAGGCGCAACAACTTTTTTTTCCCCGTATTTTTAAAAAAACGGATCAAATTATAGCTGTATCTCAGAACACTCAATCTGATTTGGAGAAAATTTATCCTGTAACGGAAGGAAAAATAAAAGTCATCTACCCCGGTATTTCGAATCAATTTTCACCTGATTCTCAAATAGAAAAAAAACCTTTTCTTCTTTTCGTAGGTACCATTGAGCCTCGAAAAAATTTAGAGTCCCTCATACAGGCTTTTGATGAACTCAAAAGGACCCCAAAATTTGAGCATTTTCAATTAATTATAGCTGGGAAGAGAGGTTGGAAGACCGACAATTTTGATTTTGCTTTCCAAAGAAGCCCCAACCAAAAGGATATTATACTTGAAGGATATGTCAGTGAAAAGCGAAAGATAGAATTGTACAGAACATGCTCAGTATTTATATATCCCAGCCATTATGAAGGATTTGGGTTTCCCATTTTGGAAGCATTAGCATGCGGAGCAA
>CALAZP010000064.1 GCA_937926355.1 uncultured Saprospirales bacterium | reverse complement strand
AATGGTTGGAGTCAAAGGAGTAAAAAAGAGGTTACTTCTTCAGAAACTAAAGGTCCATTGGTAGAAAATATCAGTGCTCTTAAGCTGAGAAATATTGGACCTGCTTTTTTGTCCGGAAGAATCGCTGATATTGCTGTTCATCCCTATGATTACGGTACTTGGTATGTGGCTACAGGTTCAAGTGGAGTTTGGAAAACTGAAAATGCTGGAACTACTTGGACACCTATTTTTGATCGAGAAAAAACTTATAGTACAGGCTGCATAACTATAGACCCCAATGAACCTTCGACTATTTGGTTGGGAACTGGTGAAAATGTTGGTGGCAGGCATGTAGCATATGGTGAGGGAGTTTATAAAAGTGAAGATGGCGGAAATACATGGAAGAATGTTGGTCTTACCCATTCAGAGCACATTTCCAAAATCATTGTTCATCCTGACAATTCTGATGTAGTCTGGGTAGCTGCTCAGGGTCCTCTATGGAGTAAAGGAGGTGATAGAGGAATATATAAAACAACAGACGGTGGTTCAACTTGGAAAAAAACCCTAGGCGATGAGGAATGGGTGGGGGCTACTGATTTGGTAATTCACCCTCAAAATCCTAACATACTATATGCCGCTACCTGGCAAAGACATCGAACTGTTGCTGCCTATATGGGTGGGGGACCTGGAACTGGATTATACAAATCAAATGATGGTGGATCAACCTGGTCAAAAATGACCAATGGATTGCCAAAAAGTAATTTGGGCAAAATTGGTTTGGCCATTTCTCCTCAGCAACCTGATGTTCTTTATGCTGCCATAGAATTGGATAGGACAACCGGTGGAGTGTTCCGTTCTTCTGATGCCGGTGCCTCGTGGAAAAAAATGTCCAACACCGTCTCAGGAGGTACAGGTCCTCACTATTATCAAGAATTGTATGCCAGTCCTCATCAGTTTGATCGTTTATATTTAATGGATGTCAGAATCCAGGTCAGTGAAGATGGTGGCAGAACATTCAATCAATTGAAAGAATCGGATAAGCACTCCGATAACCATGCGTTGGCTTTCAGACCTGATGATCCGAATTACCTTTTGGTGGGAACCGATGCAGGGATTTATGAAAGTCATGATTTAGCTGAAAATTGGCGGTATATTAAAAATTTACCACTTACTCAATTTTATAAAGTTGCAGTTAATAATGCTGAGCCTTTTTATCATGTTTTTGGAGGAACTCAGGACAATGGGTCAGCGGGTGGCCCTTCTGCAACAGACGAGAGACAAGGTATTCGTAATGCGCACTGGTACAAGACCTTAGGTGCAGATGGTCATCAATCGGCAACGGATCCGGAATACAATAATATAATTTATGCAGAGACTCAACAGGGAGGCCTTCATAGAATAGATTTAGCAACTGGTGAACAAGTATACATACAGCCACAACCTGCAAGCGATCAAGGAGAAGGCTTCGAAAGATTTAATTGGGATGCGCCAATTTTAGTTAGTCCTCATAAACCTTCCAGAATTTATTTTGCCTCTCATAGGGTTTGGAAATCTGAAAATAGAGGGGATAGTTGGATACCCATTTCAGGTGATTTGACAAGAAATGAAGAAAGATTATCTCTGCCAATAATGGGTAGAACACAAAGTTGGGACAATGCCTGGGATGTTAATGCTATGTCTAATTATAATACGATAACTTCCTTGGCGGAATCCCCATTAAAAGCAGGATTGATTTATGCTGGAACTGATGATGGGCACCTTCAAGTAACCCAAGATGGTGGATCCAATTGGAGGAAAATTACCACGGTAGAAATGGGGTTACCAGAAAGAGCTTTTATCAATGATGTAAAAGCAGATTTATTTGAAGAGGGAACGGTTTACGTGGCTTTAGACAATCATAAAGAAGGAGATTATACTCCTTATTTGATGAAAAGCACGGATTATGGAGTCACGTGGACATCAATAGTGAATAATCTTCCTAAGAATAAACTAGTGTGGAGAATAGTTCAAGACTTTGTCAAAAAGGACTTGCTTTTTGCTGCAGTTGAAGATGGAATTTATGTGTCATTAAACGGTGGGGATTACTGGCAAAAATTAGCTGGATCTCCAACTATTTCATTCAGGGACTTGACGATTCAAAAAAGAGAGAATGACTTGGTTGGTGCCTCGTTCGGTAGAGGATTCTTTATTTTAGATGATTATAGTCCACTCAGACATCTAAATGAAGAGCTGGTTGCCAAACAAGGCGCACTTTTACCCATTAAAGATGCTAAATGGTACATTCCAAAGAACGTAATTGGTAATACCGGTGCTGATTACTATTTTGCTGATAATCCATCTTTTGGGGCTACTTTTACCTATCACCTATCTAGTGGTCCAAACCCCTCTCTAAGAGATGAAAGAAAAAATAAGGAAAAGGAGCTGAATAAAGCAAATGAAAATATCCCCTTCCCTGGTTGGGACGCATTAGATGCTGAAAAAATGGAGGAAGCTGCTTCAATTTGGCTTCTTATTGAAGATGAAGAAGGCAAGGTCATTAACAGAGTGGAAGGATCTTATAAAAAGGGACTGAACAGGATAAGTTGGGACCTTTCTGCGATCAATCCAGCTCCAATAAGTGCTGCTGGCAATAGTGGTGGGAATAGAAGATGGGGTAGAAGGGGAATGATGGTCACTCCTGGAACCTATCAGGTTTCTTTGGTAAAAGTCGAAAATGGACAGCACACTCTGTTAGACGGACCACAACCATTTAAGGTAGTTCCATTACGAACAGGTACACTTGAGGGCTCAGGTGAAGAAGCCATTCGGGAATTTGGCCACCAATTAGTAGAATCTCAAATTAGATGGGCTCAAATTAATAATGACTTAGGTAAGATTCGTAACCATTTGTCCGCTTAT
>CALAZP010000063.1 GCA_937926355.1 uncultured Saprospirales bacterium | reverse complement strand
TTCAAAAGGGACACTCTTGGCTCGAAGCTTCGAGCCAAGAGTGTCCCTTTTGAAGAGATCTATGATTTATTTGCCATTAGGATTATTGTCGATGTTCCTAAGGATATGGAAAAATTAATCTGTTGGCAGATTTATTCTATCGTTACTGATGTGCATATTCCCATTCCGGAGCGACTGAAGGATTGGATTACCACCCCAAAGTCTAATGGGTATGAATCTTTGCACACTACGGTTATTGGGCCTAAGGGAAGGTATGTTGAAGTCCAAGTTCGCTCAGAGCGCATGGATGAAATAGCTGAAAGAGGATTTGCTGCCCATTGGAAGTATAAGGGGATTTCGGGACAGCCAGATGTATATGAGAGGTGGCTTGATAGTGTCCGAGACATATTGGATGATCCTACTGCTGATGCAGTAGAATTTTTAGGAGATTTCAAGGCCAATAATCTATTCAATGAGGAGGTTTATGTGTATACTCCTAACGGAGATTTGAAGATTTTGCCGAAAGGCGCAACAGGGTTAGACTTCGCTTTCAGCATCCACACTGATTTAGGATTTCATTGTACTGCTATCAAGGTTAATAATAAGTTGGTTCCCATGGGGTATGTTTTACAAAATGGGGATCAGATTACTATTACGAGTAATAAGAATCAGCGGCCTACGGAGGATTGGTTGAAATTGGTTACTACGGGGAAAGCCAAAGCTAAAATTCGGTCTTCACTAAAAGAAGAGCGTAGAAAGCAAGGGGAATACGGAAAGGAGGCATTGGAGCGGAAGTTCAAGCATTTGAAGGTCAATAATTACGAGGAAGCTTTTGATCTTTTGGTTAAATATTTTCAGTATTCCTCTCATGTCGATTTATTTTTTGACATTGCCACTGAAGAATTGACCATTGCTGAAATCTTCAAAATTTTCACAGTTGAGGGCGGCAAGCTGGTGGTGATACCGGAGGTAAAGGTGGAAGAAGACGGGGATAGACCTCAGGATTCAATAGCTAAAAGAATTCGATTAAAGAAGATTACAGGTAAGACTATTCTTCTAATCAATGGGGAACCTTCAGATCGGTATGAGTTTACTTTTGCCACTTGTTGCAACCCGGTTCAGGGAGACGATATATTTGCCTATTTAACAGCCAATGCAGGGCTTAAAATCCATAGGACTAGTTGTCCGAATGCAGATAATATCATGGTTAATTATGGATATAGAGTTATGAAGGCGGAGTGGGTCAGTACTTCAGATGCGTTCTTCGTTGCAGATTTAGTAATTACGGGTATTGATGATGGGCCGGGTATTATACAGCGATTGACTTTTGAAATTTCCAATTTAATGGGATTGAATATCCGCTCATTTAATATGTCGGGTGAGGGAGGCTACTTTGAGGGGAGGGTGAGTTTATTGGTGAAAAACACGGAGCAATTACAAAGGGTCATTCACCATTTGGAAAACTTGGAAAGTATTTCAACCGTTAGAAGAATAACTAACAATTAAATGTATGGAAACTGAAGGTACGGTAAGTGAAAAAGTATTAAGAGAGGTGAAAAATATTTTCACAGCTCACTTGGAATCTAACCATCTTCGAAAGACGCCAGAGCGGTATGCCATTCTCGAGGAAATTTATAACCGCACCGATCATTTTGATGCTGAAGCACTTTATGTCCACATGAAAAATCAAAATTATCGGGTGAGCAGGGCAACTGTGTACAATACCTTAGAATTGCTGGTTCACTGTGACCTAATCAAAAAACATCAGTTTGGTAAAAATCTTGCACAGTATGAAAAATCTTATGGCTTCAAGCAGCACGATCATTTGATCTGTGTGGATTGCGGCAAAGTTTTGGAATTTTGCGACCCGCGTATTCAGCAAATTAAGAATATGATGGGAGAACTCATGAAATTTAAAATTACCCATCACGCGCTTAATCTTTTTGGTTCTTGTGATGGTGCATGTGACCGCACTAAATCTTAAATATTGTTACTTTTACCGATCAACTAATTCAAAATTTACTAATGGCTGTCGATGTATTGCTAGGTCTTCAATGGGGAGATGAAGGAAAGGGAAAAATCGTTGATTTTTTAGCACCTTCCTATGACATTATTGCTAGATTTCAGGGCGGTCCTAATGCGGGCCATACATTAAAAATCAATGGCCAAAAATTTGTTTTACACACCGTTCCGTCGGGAATATTTAGGGAGGGAGCCGTCAATGTGATAGGTAATGGCGTGGTTATTGATCCAATTACTTTGGAAAAGGAATTGGCGATGTTAACGCAACATGGAGTAGATTATTCTAGTAGGCTAATGATTGCCAATAAAGCTCATTTGATATTGCCCACCCATCGCTGGTTAGATGCAGCTTCAGAACAAGCTAAGGGTAAAGCTAAAATAGGGTCTACCTTGAAGGGTATTGGTCCAACCTATATGGATAAAACGGGAAGGAATGGGTTGCGATTTGGGGATGTATTTGCACCGGATTTTAGGGAGAAATACGAGGCGTTAAAGCAAAAACATCTTCAGCTATTGGAACGATATGAACCCGTTGAATTCAATTTGCCTCAAGAAGAAAAAAAATGGCTAGATAGTTTGGCTTATCTCAGCAAACAAGTTCGAGCAATTGATTGTGAATACTATATTAACCAGGCTTTAATAGCGGGTAAAAAAATATTGGCAGAAGGTGCGCAAGGTTCTATGTTAGATATTGATTATGGAACTTACCCATTTGTAACCTCCTCTTCTACGACCACTGCTGGGGTATGCACAGGATTAGGAATTGCGCCCCAAAAAATTGGAAAGGTCATTGGGATTACTAAGGCTTATTGTACTCGGGTAGGTTCAGGACCTTTTCCAACCGAATTATTTGATGCTACCGGTGAAAAATTGCAAAAGGAAGGTCATGAATTTGGTGCTACAACAGGTAGGCCAAGACGTTGTGGTTGGATTGACATCCTGCAACTGAGATATACCATTATGTTGAATGGAGTCAACTCTATTGTTTTAACCAAGTTGGATGTTTTGAATGTTTTCGAAAAAATAGGAATAGGCGTAAAGTATCGAATGGATGGGAGGGAGTTAGATGTTTTACCATATGATTTATGTGTGTCGGATATTGATGCAGAGTATGAATATGCTGAAGGTTGGATGCAGGGAGTGGATCAAGCTACTGACCCTTCGAATTTGCCTGAAAAAGCTAAATCTCTTGTTGATAAGTTAGAAAAATTATTGGGGGTCTCCATTGATATGATTTCTACAGGACCTGGGCGGGAAGAATTACTCATCAAGGGTTAGTTTACCGACAACTGCTTTTCGGCGGTAAGAATATATTGAAAATCCAAATAGGTGTCATTGGTATGGACATATTCGAATCCCGCTTGATATAGTTCCTCTTCGACTACATAAAGAGGCATTCTAATATCTTGTGGTGGTCCTACGGGGGTTCTTTTTTTCTTGAAATCTATGATGACTAATTTGCCGCCCGGTTTTAAATTTTCCCGAAGGGATTCAAGATATTTTATGCGGTCTTCAAGATAGATATAAGTATTAACCACAAGGATTACATCCACTTCTTGGTAGTTAATAGGGGCTGGCATTTCTGGTTCCGCCAAGCGGGTTTCCAATCGCCAATATTGGCTTTCCGGCAGGTTAATGGCTTTCAAGCTATCCAGATAATTGATGAATTCGGGATCGATATCAATAGCGATAACCTTTTCTGCCCTAGGTAAAATCTTATAAGTAAAAAAACCTGTTCCAGCTCCTATATCTGCAACTACTTTATTTTCCAGATCTCCAAGTAAATCAACCACTACATCGGGCTTTTGCCATATACCTCGATTAGTATGTAGATAGTCTTCGCTAATGCCTACGCTGTTAGTCCTTAAGGGAGCAGCATCCGAATAAGGGATATCAGTCCAATCTCCATCATTGGTATCTTGCTGAGTACAAGAAGGTTGCACCACAAGGATAAGGAGCAATAGTCGAAGGTTTTTCATCATTGTTGGGCGATTTGACAGAATTCAACCATTAAAGCTTCCATTTTATCTCTAATATTGCTGTGGGATCCTGTGTAGTTATTAACTAAAATAACAAAGGAATATTGTGTGTCTGATAAATTGGAGAAGTATCCAGAGAACGCTTTTACTTTATCCATGGTCCCACTTTTAACCCTAAGGTTTCCCATTGCTGCTGTATTTTTCATTCGGTCTTTTTGGCTACCTGTTGTTCCAGCTATTGGCAAACTATTATAGAAGTATTCAAAATAGGATTTTTTGTAGGCTAAATGGGTTAAAAACTTGGTCAGAAAATCAGCGGTGATGCCGTTTCTTGATGAAAGGCCACTGCCATCTTTTAGAAAAGTTCCAGAAAAATCAATTCCTTGATCCTCCCAGAAAGTTTGCTGCACCCTTAATCCTTCTTTCTCATTGGCTATTGCTTCTGCACTCAAAGCAATGGTTTTTAATAAGGTTTCGCAATACATATTATTGCTCTCGTAATTGGCAAACCGAACGATTTCTCTTAAAGGAGGGGAAAAAAATCTGGTTAGTAATATTTGAGGCCCTGAAGATATTATTCCAGCTTGGTTTAAATCGAGCATGGTGGTAGCTCCTAAAGTAGTGTTGATGCCACTTTCGGCAAGACGATCTTTGATGAGGTCGGCGGCAAACAAAGGAGGGTTGGGTAGGGCACCCTTAATCGAAAAGGGTGTTTTCCCAACGGGGATAGTACCCGTTAAATATCTTTCTATCGCATAAGGCGCACCGTAAATATATGCCTGATCACCAGTTCCAGAAGGAGCCTGTGTCACTCCATTAATGAAATTTAACCGTTGGACATTAGGTTGGGTCCCTGCAAGCTGAGCCGATTGTCCTACTTCTAAATTTCTTGAAAATTGTATTTCGTATTGATTGTCGTGAATATTGAGACCCCAACTTCCCGCTCCATAATAATTGCCGAGGTCTTCCCATTGCCATGAAGGAACTTGAACTTCACGGGGAAAAATGGAGGCATCGGCAATAATGTATCCGTTGATTTTTTTGATACCAGCCAACTGAACTGCCTTAACGATAGTAGATTCAAATTGTGCAAGAGTTACGGCCCCTTCCATATCATCTGATCCTAGGGTCGGGTCCCCACCTCCTTTGATGACTAAATTGCCATTGAGTGTGCCTTCTTGATTCAAGACGCCTTGAATGTAAACTTCAGTGGTATAGGTAAAATCAGGACCTAAGACAGCTAAGGCCGATGCAGTTACTATAGTTTTCATGGAAGAAGCGGGGATTAGTGCTAAATTTGGCTGCTGGGTAGCGACTATCCTACGGTTCTTCATGTCCATAATCGCAATGCCTACTCCGGCATATGTCAATTCAGGTTGCTGGACAAATCGATTAATAGCTTCTTGAAAATTCCCCTGACCTTTGACCGGATTAGGATCAAATGCGAGCCAGGTAATAATTGAAAAAATGAATAATGACCTCATAGTACAAATATAAAAACCTATTATCTGAGAAGGATAATTTTTCGATAAACCACTATTTTTTTCCCTTGTATTCGAAAAATATAGGTTCCATTCCTCAGATTGGATAAGTTTACCGTACCTCCCTCCCGTTCCATTGCAAAAGTTTGAATCCATTTTCCATTCATGGCATAAATCTGGACCGTTTGGAGTTCTTCATTCAATGGCCAACCTTTTATGGTGGTCCAACCTCTGGTAGGATTAGGGAAAAGTTCTATATCTGAATGGTTGGGGTGATGCGGATAATAAGAGGTGGCATTAGGCGCTGTACAAACCTCTATAGACCAGCTTTCTACACTTCCTATATCATCTGTAGTTTGATC
>CALAZP010000062.1 GCA_937926355.1 uncultured Saprospirales bacterium | reverse complement strand
AGCCGAATAACTAAGTTTTGTTACTTGATATTTGAGTTAATCTGCTTTATTATCTGCAGCACTACCTTTACAGAAGAAGTTGTCATCGGACCAATCAATTTGCTGATTGATACCCACAAATAACGCCAGTTGGCAAAACAAAAGTGCATTAGGGAAACTCCACAGTCACTTTAATACCACCATAACTGTTTCTAGGAAGACCCGGATAATAATACCGAGGTTGGCTACTTCCAAAAGAAGCAGCATTGACCAAAATCATACCCGCATAAGCGGCATCCAAAATATTATTCATCCCCGCATAAAGTTCCAACTGCAAAATTTCTCCCAACCTCCAATCGTAAGTCAGTCGGCCATTAACAACAGAATACGCTGCACTATTGACCGAATTATCATCTCGCATGGGCATTTTATCAACATACTCATAAAATAGAATTCCCTTCAAACCAAAAGGTAACTGCATCCTCACACCAGTTTGAAGCGTATGCGGCGCTACCCCCGTTAGTGGATTACCGGAATAATCATTCTCCCCATCTACAAAATCCTCAAAAGTGTACTTCGTAAAATGATGACTCCAATATAATTGCCAGTGATTATTGGGGTTAAACTGCACCAAGGTTTCCACGCCTAAGTGTTGGGTCAAACCAGCATTTAGACCCAAATATTGGTCCTCCTCCACTCGCTTAGAAACCAATAAATCATAAATACTCATCCGATAAAAAGTAATATCGTAATCCCATTTTTGACCTATCATCTTTCCCCGACTTCCAATCTCTATACTCCATCCCTTTTCCGGCTGGATATCAGGATTAATAGCGCCATTCGGCAAAAGGGTCTCTTCCAAAGAGGGAGGAGAAAACCCATGACTGATTCCTCCGTACAAAGTAATTCCTTGCCCCAGAGAATATCCAAAAGAAATCCGAGGCGAAAAAACGCCCCCATACTTTTTAATTCCAGAGCCATCAACCCCATCCTGAAGAAAAAAATCCGTATAATCAAAAACCGTTCTGTTGTAATTAAACCCGGTTAATAAAAACCATCGAGGCCCTAAATTCCAATCCCACGTTCCAAAAAAATTATAATAGGTTCGGTATTCCTGATTATCTGAAAGCAAGGAAGTTAAGACCTGATCCGAAGCCTGATGCGTAGTCCACAGATATTTTTGCCGATAGGCTTCCCAACCTATTTGAAAAGCCCTTAACCAATGGTCTTCATCTTTGCCAATTCCCTGCAAATAACTCCTTGACCCCAATACCGTGGACTGTTCCCTTAAAGTATTAAAGGGTCGCGGTTCAAAATTTTGGTGATTTCCTGCAAAACCTCCTAGTTTGAGGGTAACCACCAACTGGTCATTTTCAAAAATCGGTGCCGTAGTATGCGTAAGGCCTAAATGAATCCCTTCATAGTCCTCATATCCCTCCATCGCTAACCAATTACCCGCAGCTTTCCAAGGATTTTGAGTAAAATCGTCGAAATTAATAGAACTTGGGATATAAGCCAAATTGACATATCGATTGAAAAGGAATCTCGTATCGCTGCCATTTTCCCCTTTCAACTGCAAAGAGCCAAATAAAATATCTCGGTTGTACGAACTATTCTGCCGCCAACCATCACTTTTAGTTTGAGTAGATAACAACTGAAAAGCAGCTTTTTCACTAGATTGCCGGATCCGATACACCGCTCTTTGGGTCTGATAATCCCCCCACTGATACGATACCTCGGCTTTTAAAGGTTGGTTCGAAAGCCGGCTATATGGATTCAACTGAATGACACCTCCCAATCCTGCACCAAAAGAACCTGCAGATGGCCCTTTTATAACTTTTATAGTTTCCAATAGAATGGGGTCGATATCTTCAATTGCACTAGAACCATCTCCAGAAGTTAGGGGTATATCGTCCAGATAAAGGCGTATTTTAGAGGTTCCAAACGAAGAACGACTGCCAACACCTCTTATGGAAATTCGATTGGTATTGTGGGTCCCACTTTGCATAAAAACCCCTGGAATCCGGTTTAACCCAGCCCTCAAACTGATTCCTTCATCAACTAAAAAGGACTCCTGTTCAAGTATTCCCAAACCAATGGGTTCAGCTAATCGAATGGGGCTCGTTTTAACCACCACCTCTACCTCCATTTGGACTTCTTGAGGGATTAATAATACTTCTATATGTGAATCTCCTTCTCTTATGATTAAGGTTTGATTTTGATATCCTAAATAGGAAAAGTGAAGCGTATCACCCACCGATACATACAGTTTGAACCATCCAGAAGTCTGGGTAAAGGTTCCTCCATCGGATTGATTCAGTACATGAACCCCTTCCAATGGGGTCTTATCAACGGCATCTTTAATGATCCCAGTGAGATAATCTCCCTGAGCAACAGCCACGCGAAAAAACAAAAGAAAACATATTGATAATCTCATAGGAATCATTTTCATACTCAACTTGAAGACACTAAAGTTTGTTTACCAAGAAAAAAAATGAAAGAGTTTATTTTCAATACCAGTATAAACTGTGGGAAATGCGTCAAGACCGTTTCCGTTTTTTTAGATGACATCCCAGGCATTAAAAATTGGAAAGTTGACACGGATAACCCTGACAAAGTACTTACAGTAGTTGCCGATTTTGAAGAACCTAAAGCCATCATCGAAGCAGTGGAAGAAGCTGGTTTCGATATTAGCCCAAAAGATTAAGGTTAGGCAAATAACGGGAAAGGTTCCATATAAACGTTAATTTCCTTTCGTATGGCCTTAATGCGATCCTCGTTAGTTGGTTCTTGAATGACCTGGTCAATCCATTCAACCACTTGAACTGCTGCGTCTTCCTTCAATCCTCTAGTGGTAATCGCGGCCGCCCCTATTCTGATCCCACTAGTAACAAACGGAGACTCCGTATCAAATGGAACCATATTTTTATTAGCAGTAATATCTGCCATCACCAAAGCTTTTTCAGCCACTTTTCCCGTTACATTTTTGTTTCTAAGGTCAATCAACATTAAGTGATTATTCGTACCACCGCTGATTATATGATAGCCTTTGGCTAAAAATGCCTCTGCCATGGCTTGGGCATTTTTTATGACTTGCTGTCCGTAGGTTTTGAAACTGGGCTGAAGGCATTCATAAAAAGCCTGAGCCTTGGCGGCAATGATGTGCTCTAAAGGACCTCCTTGTGTTCCAGGGAAGACCGCACTATCCAAAAGAGCAGACATTTTTATGGTATCCCCCTTCTTGGTTTTCCGACCCCAGGGATTTTCAAAATCTTTTCCCATCATAATAATACCACCTCTTGGCCCTCTTAAGGTCTTATGAGTGGTGGAAGTTACTACATGGCAGTGAGGAAGGGGGTTATTGAGTAAACCGGTTGCTATCAACCCGGCAGGATGGGCAATATCCGCCATTAAGAGCGCCCCAACTTCATCTGCAATTGCTCTAAATGTCTTGTAATCCCAGTCTCTGGCATAAGCCGATGCTCCACATATAATTAATTTGGGTTGGACCTCTAAGGCTTTTGAATGGACCTTGTCCATATCAATTAAGCCTGAATCCCTTTCCACTCCGTAAAAATGGGGTTGATAGAGTTTGCCACTAAAATTAACAGGAGCGCCGTGTGTCAAATGACCACCGTGAGAAAGGTCAAATCCTAAAATGGAATCCCCCGGTTGAAGCAGAGCTAAAAATACAGCTGCATTAGCCTGAGATCCAGAATGAGGCTGAACGTTGGCATAAGCTGCGCCAAATAATTCTTTTAACCTGCTTATTGCTAATAGTTCGACTTGATCTACCACCTCACAGCCACCATAGTATCGCTTGGCTGGATAACCTTCTGCATATTTGTTGGTCAAACAACTTCCTGCTGCTTCCATCACTGCTGGGCTGGTAAAATTCTCCGATGCAATCAACTCGACTCCTTTGAGTTGCCGCTTTAATTCCTCATTAATTAAATCAAAAACAATGGGATCCTTAGACATCTTAAGCTTTTTCAGATAAAAAATCAAAGGTACATTTTTTTAATAAAGTGGGCTTCTATGTCTTGGAGCCAAATACCTTCAAATGGCTCAAAATGACTCGGCAATACCTCTCTTTTAAGTCTATTCTTGTAGTGGTAATTATTATTCATTTAAATCTGTAATCATGAAAAAAACATGGACCGCCATTATGGTATTCGGTTTGATGGGTTTCTTTGCACAAGAATCCCAATCAATGGTTTTCCGAAACAACTGGAAAGCTTGCGACGTATTTTTAGATGAGGTGTCTCTCTCAGGAAGTGAAACTGGAGGTGCCATCACTTACAAAAAGCACATTTGGCTCAGTTCAGGTCGCAAAAACCTGTGCGCCTTAGCTTGGAAATCAACTTGTGACTTTTATTTGTGTACCACCAACAGAAGCTTAGATGCAGCAGGCGTTAATTACATGGGAGGAGCCAATTAATCCGTTGATGCTGAAAGGTAGTTTTGTGAGATGGGGCCTGTGTTTCTTATCTTTTCTATTGACTGGTTGTCCAAAAGAACCATCGTTTCCGTCCTCAAAACACCTTGAATCAACGCTTTCGGAGTTACCCTCTAAGAGGATGAAATCCATAAGGCAAGAGCCAATTACTCTGGAGATTATTCCCGGATCCAATAATGCGGCTCTAGGTGATTTGATAGAGATAGAGTCCATGATTTTTCTTTCCAATGAATACCCACTTGGATATATCGAAAAAATAGTTCAAAAAGAGCATTTGCTATATCTCTTAGACAATAGTGCTGGTCAATTGTATTGTTTTGACATCAATGGCCAATACCAATGGCATTTTGGCGATAAGGGAAATAATGAAAAACAAGTTAAAGGACTGGATGACTTTTCTTTGATACCTGGAAAAAACGAGTTGGTCCTTCTAGACCATAAAGGGATGTCATTAGTTTTTATCAATGCCTTGGATGGCTCCTTTGTTTCCAAAAAACCCATTGAGCTCTTCGCTCACGAGGTGGCTGTTTTGGATCCTAATAACTACCTCATTTTTACCGATTTTTCTATTTGGAATCCAGCAATAGATGGCAATCTTATCGCCCTTGATAGTTCCTTGAAAATTATCTCTAAAGATTTTCCCATCTCTGCAAAAGGTGCCGAAATGGCCTTTTCGAAGGTGAGAAGCTTAAACTCTTTACATCCTGATAATATCCTGTTTAATCCTTTACTTAACGATACAATTTTTTCTATTTCCCCTACCAAAGGAATACAACCCAAATACGCCGTAGACTTTGGAACTCTTACCCTAAATCCCCTTGGATTTAGTCCCGAACAACTACGCAATAAGCTAATCGATTGTCGTCAACATGCTAGCAGAATCGATAATATCATCGAGCTAAACAACACCCTGTTTTTTACATTTTGCTATCAAGACGGTTATTATTGCTTTTATGATATAACCACCCAAAAGGTACTTACCTTTTCCACCGAAGCCTTAGAAGAAAATCTTTTTCTAGGAGGATTGAACCTCAAACCCATGGGAGTCAGCGAATCTAGGGAACAGTTTATTTTCACTGTAGATCCTTTTCTCATCGCTGACCAATATCAGTTTATTGCGGAAAACAATCAAAAGTCTAATGAATTAGAGGAATGGTTCCAAAAATTTCCATTCTTCCTTCAGGTTAGTAATCAAACTACCCTTGATGATAACCCAATATTGGTTTTTGCTTCTTTCAAACCAAAACAATCATGAGATTTATCCCATTATGCCTGCTTATTCTATCGGGGTGTCAAAGTGAAAAACCTCAAGATTCTCAAATGCAATTGAACCCTGATGATCCAATTCAAATCTTAGAGAATCAAATTCAGAGAAATCTTTCTACCATTCCTATTACACACCTGACTAATCACACATTAATTAACCTAAAAAATGAAAAGGCATCTCTGAAAGATTTAGTCCTCGATGAAATCCTTATACTTAGAATTCCCTTCGTTTCTTGTCAGGTTTGCAGAGAAAATGAATTGTCTTTCCTCAAGCAAAATTTTCCTACCAGGACTCATAAAACTGCCATTGTTATTTCCGCTGAAAGAAATCGGGATTTTTTTCTCTTCAATAGAATTAACCGAATTGAACAACCTGTTTTAAAATTTCCTACCCAAGAATCTTTTGCAGAATGGGATAAATTTGGCAAACCCTATGCATTATTACTCGATCGAGATTTAAAAATCATTGCGGTTCATTTTCCCCTATTAAAATTCCCACAACTATCTGAAATATTTTACAAAAATGTGGCTACGAGGTTCCAAAATAATCCTTGGAACTTTCAAGAATCTTTAAAGGAAGAGGTAACCCTTCAAGGTATGGTGGTTAAATCGGCTAAATTCTGGAAAGAAACTTACGGCAGAGGAACTGTTTTGGATAAAAATATTCAACAAATAGCAGCACCCACATCAGGATATCTTAAAAAATGGAACTTCCAAAAAAATCAATCTATAAAAAAAGGAGACCTTCTTGGAACTTTGGTTTTAGAATCGCTAGATTCCAAATTATTGCAATTACAATTAAATCTAAAAAGAAGTAAGGGCGCTCTAGAAAAAAGATTGATTCAATTAGGGTACCAATTAGCAGATTCTTCCGATATCCCTCCTAAAATTTGGGAAGCCGCTCAATTAAACTCAGGTTATAGTGAAAGTGTAGCCCAAATGAATCTATTGAATGAAACAATTACCAAAACCAAGATATGGAGTCCATCGAATGGCAAACTAAAAAAGACTCTGGTAGAAACCGGCCAAAGGGTACAGGTAGGCCAGCCAATAGCAGAATTGACTTTAGATCAAGAAAAATTTCTTCAGTTTTATTTATTAAAGTACCAAACTGAAAAAATAGAAATTGGAGACCTCATTCAAATTACCCATTTGCCAAATCTAAAAGGGGAAATATCTTATATCAGCCCTGAAGTAGAGGAGGATGGAACCATAATGCTAAAAGCTAGACTTCCCCCTAATCCACTTTTAGATGGAGAAAAAGTAAATTTTAAAATTTTATCAGACCCTATACCAGGAATCTGTATTCCCAGGGAATCCATATTGCAAAAAAATGGAAAATTCTCCGTTTATACTTTTAATAAAAGACCCATCCTTAAAGAGATATTAATTACCGAGAGAAATGAAGATTTTGTTCTAGTCCAAACCGGCCTTTCAATTGGGGATACCTTGATAAAAAATCCTAAAGGCTTTTTGAATCATTACCAAAACATAAAACTTTCTTTTTGAAAAGCCTGCTGTGCATACTGGTCTTGCTAGTAGAAGTCTATCTATGGAATTCGTTAGATCATATCTATTGGACTAATAACGAAAAGCCCCAAGAGTTACAATTGAATATTAATGCGCACACCACATTTACTCCCCAGCAGATGGAAAGAGAAGCAGTCAGACCTATTGAATATATCCTTAAAGATTTTGACGAAGTAAAAACTTTTTCCTCATTTATTTTAGGTCAATACGCTCGCATAATGATCCAACTAAAGCCTAAAGCAGATATAGAAACCTTCAAAATCAGAGTCAATGAAAAATTTAGACAAAAGTGGCCAACATGGAAGTTTAAAATAAAATACCCGACATGGGAAAAAGAAATGAATAATAAACGCCAGACTATTTCTTATGCCGGTATTACCTCGGATAGATCAACAGTATCAAAAGAAGCGCTTCAAAAATTATTGAATCAAGAAAAACCATCGTTAACTATCGACCGATTTAGTCCCCTTAGAGATAAAGAACTAAATATACAGTTGTCTAAAGATAAACTTAGCTCACTTCAGATACCACTGCCTGAAATAAAAAATCAACTTGCGAGACAATATCAGAAGCTTCCTTCCATTCCTCAACTATTATATTCCATAATAACCAATCCAGCCTTTTTAATGGAGTCCCTTCGACACCTCAAAGAAGGAAAAGTCACCCCCTCTAATCCTAAAATTTGGGTACAAGGTCAACCAGCCTACAGCCTTGAGATCAGCTCTAAAAAAACCTTGAGACAACTTTTCCAGTATAATTCATTATCACCAATAAACCTTGATGAAAAAATTTCCCTTTATCCTATTAATTCCACCCCCCAATTATCCTTAAAAATATTGAAATGGAGTTTGTTGCTATTTCTATTCGCTCCTGTAGTCCCTCTTCTTCTTCAAAAATTTGAAATATTACTACTCATCGTCATGATGGAGTTTTCACTATTTGCTTTCCTAATTTACTTTTCTGAACCCCTTTCAACTCATCTCCTATGGTTATTCTGTTCAGCAATGGCCTGGACTTTCTTTGACATAATCTCCGGCCACAATAAATTATTTTTCTGGGGGTATTTATTCTTATTGGGATGTTTGATGCTTTTTAATCATTGGGTAGCACCTGACTATAACCTTAATCTATTATTTGCCGTATTTGGGGTTTGGACGCTATCGATAGGGATATATGACTGGGTAACCAAAAAACAGCAAAAACGACCTCCGGTAAACTACAAAGGAAAATTAAAATATTTCTGGATGACATTATCTCTTTTGGGGATTATCCTTGTATTCCTTTGGATCAAAAACAAAAATAATTTTTTCATCCATCATGGAGTGGTTTCAATAAAGCAATCTAACGAACGTATTAGATTAGGAGTAACCCTACACCATGGACAAGATAAATTTGAATTTACTCAAAATTTACTCCTCCTACTTAAAGAAATACAACGGTTACCAGAAGTACACACTATTCATCTCGATACGAGAATTCCAGATGGCTTGACTGCAATTATTGACCTTAATAAAAAAGCTAACCATTTGAGGAGTTCCCAAATTCGAAATGAATTAGAGAAGTTTATCCTTAGCCATCCCAATCAAACTTTTTTATTAGAAGGTATTGGAAAAGAATTGGCCCAAACCAGTGCCATCATCTTCAGAGGAATTCATTTGGTTTTAAAAGGATTTCATTATCCGGAATTAATAAAACAGGCCTTAACGGTTCGAAATAACCTAAAGGAAAATAGAAGAGTAACGCAAACTTATTTCGGACATACCCCGGGACCAATCATTGAAGCTGCACATGAAAATATTTTGATAAAAACCTCACGAAAAAATAAAGAATTGATTGATTGGATTATTGGTAATCAAATGCCCCAAAAAGCTATCCTAGACTTCAATGATTACCAAATAAATTTTTCTCTTCCTCCTCCCTCCAAGTACCAATGGACCAACATCCATCAAACTCCAATTTACATTGAAAATAAACTACAAAAAAACCCCTTTACTGAATCCTCAAAAGAAAATTTTAATCAGCCCTATTCATTATTTAAAAAAGATGGAATTTTTGAAATAGTCATTGGTTTTAATTTCCTGGGAAGTAAAAGACAAGCTGATACCTTTCTTAGGCAAAAACAACAAGAAATCAAAAACCAGCTTCCCTTTGGTTTATCTGTAGAGCATCCAGCTCCAAATAAAGATAACATCTGGTTCAACCTAATTGGTGGGAGTATTATCCTTTCTTGCTTTTTTTATATACTTGGTCAGAATAACTTATGGGAAGGAATTGGAATTTCCCTAGTATTTATATTCACCTTTTTCATTGGGCATTGGCTTTTTATTGCTTTTTCCACTTCCAAATCAATCATTCCTTCTATTCCTCTGCTTTCTTATTGGATATTTTCAATCTGCCAAATACATGGAAAAATTTTATTTATCCCTAAGTAAATATTTCATCAGCTTGGCAACCATTGGGGTGTTTATAGTGGCTATTTCTTTATGGTTAAAAGACTGGTTACCTCAAGATTTTCTCCCTGAAATTGAAATTCCTAAAATTAGCGTACTTATCAATTGTCCCAATTGCAATAATCAAATAATAGAAAAAGATATAGTAGCTCCATTAAAAGCTCAATTCATTTTATTAGATGGCTTGAAAAATATATCAGCTGAGTCCATATACGGTAAAGGAATTATAGAACTTGAATTTTTTTTTGGGCAATCAGTCGAAAAAAAAGTTTACGCCATCAATGAAATCATTGATAGGACTCAAGAAAAATTTCCGTACCCTGCCCAAAGGCCAGTAGTCTATCCCTTCCAATTGAATGATATTCCAGTGGTTTTACTTTCTGTTCAAAATGTTCAAGGTCAGGATGATCAACACCTAGAAGAAATTAAAAGAGCTATCGAAAGTTTGAATACAGTTTCTTTTACAGAAAATGTGGGACAAACTCTAAAACAGATTGTTATCCAACCACACTATGAAAGTTTGGATCTATTGCAAATTTCTTCAGATCATCTTTATCGAACCATCCAAAAATATATCTCCAACCATCCATTAGAATTTCAAATACAAGAGGGCCTACAAACCATAGATTTAATAGTTATAGATACCCTATCTCTTTTAAAAAATATTCCTATTGATTGGAATAATCAATCTATTCCTCTTCATCAACTGGCAAATCTTGAAGAGAATATATATTATGATGGAGGACAATTTTTGACGAATGGTCAACCTGCTGTCCTTTTTTCAATATTTAAACAACCGCATCAATCCTACCAGAAATTTAATTTAGAAATCCAGAAAAGAATTGACGATTTAAAAGTCAACCTTCCTGAATACAACTTTCAAATTTTAAGAAATCATTCCAAAATAGTTCAACAAAGCATTTCAGCTCTTCAATCAAATTTTATAGCTGGAGTAATTTTAATCATCACCCTGGTATTTCTCTTCTACAGAAAATTAACCATTACTTTATTGGCTGGCGCCTCTCTTTTGATTACCATCAGTTGCTTGATTGTACTTTTTCTATTTCTCCGTATTTCTGTCAATTTAATTTCAATTTCTACTTTAATAATTACGGTAGGAATTTTAATTGATAATACCATAATTGTATTAGATGGTCTTAAACAAATTCAAAGCAAAAACAACTTCCAAGAAATTGGTAGCAGGATAAAGCAACTTCTGCCCGCATTAGTTACTGGAAATCTAACTACCCTAATCATTTTTGTCCCTCTGGTTTTCCTACCCAACCTTTCAGGTCAATTATTAAAATATTTTGGTTGGATACTAGGACTTGGATTAATAACAGGTTTACTAGTCTCTCTTATTTTTTTACCTGTTTTTTTTAATCGGTTTTTCCATCCCATCCCCCAAAGTAGGTTGGCTAATTATTGGACAAATTGGTATATCTATCTCCATAAGATATGGATGAAAAAAAATTATTTAACCATAATTTTATCTATTATCCTTTTTAGCTATGGCATGTTTTGTTGGCACAAACTACCCAAAGACCTTATTCCTAATTTAGAATTTGGGGAAATGTCATTATTTCTTCCTATCGCCAATTTTTCCGATAAGCATTTAAAATGGCTTGAAAATTTGATGGCCCATAGTGAATGTGGGACTTGGTTTTTAAAGTATACTGAAGGAGGAGCATTTGATCGTCAGATTCAAAGTCAACAAGCAGGATGGGTTTTGGGTCTTTCCAATTGTACTTCCACTTCTCTAAATCAATTCCACTCTGCGTTTCAGAATTCATTTGAATTTGAAAAAATTTATGACCACCCTATTCACCATCTTTTCAATTTTAAAGACCAATTTTTCGAACTAAGGATTCGATCAGAGGATATTTCTCAACTCTCTCTTGATATGCCCATCCCACCAACTCCATATCAGTTGGACACCCAATATGTATTGATTCCATCGCGAATAAACAAAACAAATACTGATCAGGAAAAAGTGGAAAAAATAATAGAATCATTTTCCAACAGGGTTATTGTTCCCGCTAAACCCATTGGTGATCAAGTAAATCATATTCAATTTGAAAAAAGAGATCAAAACCTTTCTAAAATATTAGTAGATAATAAATTTCTTCATTTTATACCGTTTTCATTTTTAGTAGACCGTATAATTAGTTCCACGCCAGAAAGAATATATTCCAATGCTAATGGGATAATTGCAAACCTTATTTTTCCCATTCAAACATTCCACTCGGTAATTAAATCTCTGGAAAGTAAGGCTAATTTAAATTATGAGGTAAGAGGCCTTCCCAACTTAAAAGATGAACAACAAACAGATTTCCTTAAAATAGGAGGGGCTACCGTTTTTGTGCTAATTTTTATGTTGTTCTTACATTTTCAATCTTGGAAACTCACTTTTCTGATCATGTTGGAAATTCCATTTTCAATAATGGGATCTCTAACGCTTTTGTATTTATTTAATGCGAGTATCAATATGATGTCCCTAGCTGGAATGATTATCAGTCTTGGAATTGTAGTTAATGATTCCATACTAAAGTTGGACAGTATTCAACGTCATTTAAATAAAAAAAACACTAGTTTGAATCAAGCAATACTCCATGCAGGCAAAGAGAGGTTCCTACCTATAGTATTGACTTCATTATCTACTCTACTAGCAGTCATTCCAGTTTTTTGGAATCAAACTCTCGGTAACCAGCTACAAATTCCATTTGCCCTTTCCTTATTGGGGGGCATGACTGTTTCAACTTTTACTAGCCTTTTTTTACTACCTAAATGGATTTTATGGTTAAAATTATAATTATGGGATTTTTCCCTTTTATGCTATTAGGTCAAACCACGCTTAATTTCAATCAATTAGTTGAAAAATCACTACAAAATTCCTTACTGATTCAACAACAGGCAATTGAAAATGAGCTGGTCCATAAAGAAGGAGAATTTAGATTTTTAAAATGGAAACCAACCATAGTATTTGAGGGCAATTTACCCAACTGGAATAGGTCATTACACCCCATTATCCTTCCGAGTGGATTGGAGGATATTGTGTATCGCACATCTGCCTATTCGCAAGGTGCATTTATTGCAAATATTCCCTTACCAACAGGTGGTGCTATATCCATTCAATCCAATCTCCAGAGATTAGATATACCTAATTTTATTGATAAGGGTTTATTGACCGAATATGCCTTAATTCCGATTTCTCTAGGACTTCAACTTCCTATTCAGAAGTTTAACAGAAAAAACTTTGAAATTCAACTTCAATCAATAAATCAACAAATTGCATCGCTAGAATATATTTCTACCCAGTATGAAATTCTCAATGAGTTAGTAAACAGATATACCTCCTGTATCCTATTCTTGAAAGAAATCCAACTTCTTGAAGAGTCTATAAAAAATTATAGACAATTACTTAAAATGAATCAAGACTTGAAAGTATTGGGATGGGGAAGTGGTTTTAATATTAACAATATAAAATTAGCATTGACTCAGTATCAATTACAGTTGCAAAACTTACGGGAAAATTTTCGAAACGAAAAAAGATTTATTTCTCAACTCATAGATTTGGAAAATCAAAATTGGCAATTAGAAGGTACTCTTCCTACCTTGCCTGATTTATCTAATTCGATTAGCTTCCACAAAGAAAGCTGGCTCAAAAAAAGTAATTTCCTTTTACCATTGGTGCAAGAGCAACACCAACTTTCACTTGAAAATAGGGAAAGACAATCTATGAGCAGTCCCGTAATTGGAATAAATATGTTGCTAGGGAGGAATGGTTCGGGGTCTTCTATTCGAGAATTAACCAAAAATTGGGAATGGCAACAACAATTTTCCATCAATTTCTCCATTCCTGTTTGGAACCAAAAAATGGGGGTAAAAGGAAAACAAATTGGGCTTTTAAAAGAGCAAAAGCTTCAATTGGAGAAAAAAAGATTACTTCATGTCAAAAAATCTCAATTAGAACAACTTTGGTCACAATATCAGAATCAAAAAAAAGCCAAGGTTTTAGCTACCTCAACTGAAGATTGGGCCATACAATCTTTTCTTGATGCAGAAATTTTATTTAAAGAAGGTCAAATCACCTTATTAGAATTAAATGAAGCCATGAATCAGAAAAATGCAGCAAGCAAACTTAAATTATCCATTGAATGTCAGCTTCTCACTATTTACTATCGAGTTTTGCAATTACTGGAAGTACCTATAGAGCATAATAATCCCAGATAAAATAACTAAATTAAGAGCCATAATTGAAGTCGAATGAATAAGAAAATAGTTTATTGGTCAATCACTGTTGCTCTAGCAGGATTTCTATTTGGTTTTGATACGATTGTTATATCCGGAGCAGATCAAGCTTTAGAGGCTTTATGGCAAAAGGGTAAACTCTTTCACGGGACAGTTATCATTGCCTCTGCACTTTGGGGTACGGTTATTGGGGCTATTTTTGGAGGAATTCCAACAGACAAAATAGGAAGAAAAAACACCTTAATCCTCATAGGTGTTTTATATGTCCTTTCGGCTATCGGTTCGGCTTTGGCAAACGATCCTTGGATTTTCGCTCTCTTCAGATTTATTGGTGGGTTAGGCGTTGGGGCTTCCACTATTGCAGCTCCCGCTTATATATCTGAAATAGCCCCTTCTGCTTATAGAGGGAGGTTGGTGGCATCTTACCAATTTAATATTGTATTCGGAATCCTAGTGGCATTTTATTCCAACTATTTATTGAGTGATATTGGAGAAAACGCTTGGAGGTGGATGATAGGCGTAGAAGCTATTCCAGCTTTTATTTATTTTATTATGGTACTCAATGTGCCCAAGAGTCCAAGATGGTTGGTTATAAATAAAGCAGATGAAGAGGGTGCTAGAAAAATATTAGCTATTAATTATCCGGAAGAAATAATTAGTTCTAAAATTCAACAATATAAAATATCAATAGGCGAGGCAAACCAACCTAGGGAAAGTGTTTTCCAAAAAAAGTGGAAAAAGCCGCTAATGCTAGCTTTTTTTATTTCATTCTTTAATCAATTTTCCGGAATCAATGCCTTACTATACTATGCACCTAGAATTTTTGAAGCTGCGGGATTAGAATCCTCTTCTTCGTTTTTAAGTTCTATTGGCTTAGGGGTAACCAATCTGATTTTCACTTTAGTAGGTCTTTCTTTAATCGATAAAATGGGTAGAAAGCAATTATTGTATATTGGTTCAGCAGGATATATTATATCGCTTTCTATGGTAGCGGCTGCTTTTTACTTCAATTGGGGAGGAGTGGTTATTCCCATATTCCTGTTCTTGTTTATCGGAGCCCATGCAATAGGACAAGGAACGGTAATTTGGGTATTTATTGCTGAAATATTTCCCAACCACTTAAGAAGTTCTGGTCAAGCATTTGGGGTTTCCATTCACTGGGTATTGGCAGCTATTATTCCCTCTTTTATCCCATCTTTATTTGAATCAATAGGTCCTGCTCCTGTATTTTTATTTTTTGCCTCAATGATGGTATTTCAGGCCGTTTGGGTTTATCTGAAAGTACCGGAAACTAAAGGAATTCCGCTAGAGGAATTAGAAAAACAAATGATTGAAGGATAAATGATGAAGCAATCCTTCTCCTATGGATTATATTGGATATTATATTACCTTTTAAAGTATCGCAGGAGGGTAGTAGGGTCCAACCTAAAAAAAGCTTTTCCTCTTTATTCAAGTAAGGAGATAAAAAAAATTGAAAAAGGATTTTACAAGTACCTGGCCCGTCTAATTGTTGAGACTTTTATACTGGGGACACTATCCGCTGATCAACTTTTAAAAAAGGTTGAAATATTGAATTACGAACTTTTAGAATCTTATTTATCTAAGGGAACCAGTTGTTTTATTTTGACTGCCCATTTTCAAAATTGGGAATATGCTGGTACAGCTTTGGGAGTTAAATCTAATGATCGAGTCGCCGCTGTTTTTAAACCCTTGAAAAATAAATGGTTTAACCAATGGATTGTTAAAACCAGAACTCAATTTGGTTCCATTTTGGTTTCTATGCACGATGTAAAAAAAATATTGAGTCTGAAAGACAAACAAGTTGCTATTTATATGGTAGCTGATCAAACTCCTTCTAATACCATAAGCAGTCATTGGGTAAATTTCTTAAATCAGAAAACTGCCTTTTTTCACGGAGCAGAAAAAATGGCAAAAAAAATGAATATACCAGTTTTATATGCCCATGTGGATGGTTCCCAAACTGGCGATTATAGCCTTCGTTTTGAGCTCATTACCGATGAACCCCAAAACACATCCAATGGATGGATAACTGAAAAATACGCTGCTATTGTGGAGGCCAAAATAAAAGAAAACCCTTTTTATTGGCTTTGGAGCCATAAAAGATGGAAACTAACTCCTGATGAATAATTTATACGATGATAAATTTTCTATTTTATTTCTTTTTTAATGTGCCTTTTCACGCCTTATACTTAAGTACCTCTAAAATGGTTTTGGAAGAGAATCAAAATAAATTAGAAATTCAGCTAAAGGTTTTCAGTGATGATCTACAGACCGCATTGGTTAACCATTTCAATAATCAAGAAATTTCCACCATTGAAAATATTGGAATAAAAAATCTCTCTCAAATCAAAAGTTATTTGAAGGAACATTTGATTCCTTATAAAATTAACGCCAAACATAAATGGACAATGGATTTGGAGGAATTAACCGCCGATTATCAAGAGTCCATTTATTTATTAACCATCGTCTATAAAGATAATTCACATGAATCTGACAAAGCTCAGATGCTTGAAATACAAGCTGATTATCTAATGGAGGTATTTCCGACTCAATCCAATGTGATTGATTTAACCTACAGAGAGCAACGGTCATTCTTCAGATTGAAAAAGAATAAAACCAAAGAGCAGATTGACCTAAAATTTCATTAAACATACCGTTAAGAGAAAGGCAGCTATTAAGTTCTAAGTCATATCTAAATTCTTAAGGTTTCAATAAATCTAATAACAATTGAGTTGAAACCCCTACACCAGTTTGAATAGACTTCTTTGGGGCTGGATAATAAAAAGGAGAATGTAATCCGGGGAGCATTTCAGCATCAAGTCTTTCATCTGGTACTGTTCCTAACCAATACAAAACTGTTGGAACTCGATCTTCTGTTTGCCCATACCTTGCAAAATCTTCAGCTACCAATTGAGGTTCGGCATCTACTATATTTTCTAATCCAATTACCTTTTCAGCTGCCACTTTTAATTGGTCTACCATTTCAGGATAATTCAGATTAGCTGGGGTATAGCTTTCATTATAGGTCACTTTTGGCATTAAAGATTCAGGTAATCCAGCGGCAATCGCCACTCCTCTTGCAATTTCATTGATTCTTTTTCTAATCATCAATCGCACATCGTCTTTAAAGGTTCGAACTGTAATCTTTAGAGAGACTTCATCAGGAATAATATTGTGTTTGGTCCCTCCTTTAATTGCACCTACTGTTATAACCGCACTTTCTATGGGTTTCACATTTCTACTAACAATAGTTTGAATATCCATTATCATCATACTTGCCAAAACTATTGGATCAACCGACATATGAGGACTTGCTCCATGTGCTCCAATTCCTTTAATAGAGATATCGACTATTTCAGCATTAGCCATGGTATATCCCGTACCAACGCCAATTTGCCCTGCAGGAATAGTTGGATTACAATGTAGAGCAAAACCAAAATCAGGTACTCCGAAAGTGGAATAAAGTCCTTGGTCCAACATTAACTTTGCTCCAGCCCCAATTTCCTCTGCAGGTTGTCCTATTAGCATTAATGTACCACTCCATTCTGACTTTCGCTCGCTCATGACCATAGCTGTTCCTATCCAATTAGTCATGTGCATATCATGCCCGCAGGAATGCATAATCCCAGATTCAATCCCGTCCATAGTGATGGTTTTCTGGCTAGCGTAATCCAGATTGGTTTTCTCAGGCATAGGCAAGGCATCCATGTCCGTTCTATATAGAATCGTTGGACCAGGCCCATTCTCGAGGATAGCTACAATTCCAAATCCTCCAAAATGAGTGGTGACTTCGAAACCGAGTTGCTCCAATTCTTCAGCTAACTTTGCAGAAGTATTTTCTTCTTGAAGAGAAACTTCTGGATTTTGGTGCAATTCCTTATAAAAATTTACCAAAAATGGGAGTTTGTCTTCAATACTAGCATGGATTGACTGCGCCTTCACAGGATCTGTATGGGCAAATAGGTATGGATTAACGACACCTTGGAGTAGAAAAAAAATAAGGCCAAAAATAAAGGTATTGCAACGAGTCATTTTTACTAACTTTTCAGTTCAATTACTATTAGGTCCAATTTAACCAAAATTTTAAGATTTTTAAATGCTGCAAAACCATTAATTAGGAACATAAAGACCAGCACATACAGAATTCAAACTAACCAACTATTATGAATTTCATTAGGAACATAAA
>CALAZP010000061.1 GCA_937926355.1 uncultured Saprospirales bacterium | reverse complement strand
CATTAAATAGAAGCGATTATTTAGGATTACCCAACCGGTCGAGCCATATTATTACGGTCAAACTTTCTGGAAATCTACCTAAAACTGGGGTTAACTGGACGACAAGATTAATGTACCGAAGCTCATTTGGAATAAATGATGACAACGGCAATGGCGTCATTGATCAATACGATGATTTAATCGATGGCTTTGCCATTCTGGATATAAGTCTAAATAAATCAATCGCCAAACAATTCGAAATAACTGCAAGTATTGACAATCTATTGAATTACAGAAATATCTTAATTCCAAATTACGGTGGTCGAATAGGTAATATTAGAATGAATTATACTTTCTTCAAACAATAAACAAACAAATTTAAAATGAAACCTGTACAAATTTCCTTATTCGTTTTATTCGTAATGGGATTGGGCAGTTGCCAAAAAGATGAGGCTGTATCGTTGGACCCAATACAATCTGTTTACGTAGAAAATTTATTCGCACCTCAAGAAGGAGGACAGGGGCAACCAATATCTGGGGCCTTTACTAAGTTTAATTTTGAAACTGGCGCTACTACCACAAGCGATACCCAATGGGATATTGCATTTAGAGGAACAGCAATTATTGTAAATGGGGGTATTTCTTTAGGAGGTGAAGACGAGCCAGAAAGAACAGGTAATGCTGGTGCCTATTTAACAACTGGAGCCCTATCCGAAATTACAACAGTGGAATTACCGCTCATTAAAGGAGATGGACCAGAGGAAACTGCCATTCCTGCTGGAAGTGGAAATAGCTGGTACACTTATAATCCAACCACGCATTTAATTGCCCCTACGCCAGGTAAAGTTATCGTCATTCAAACGCATGATGGAAGATATGCTAAAATGGAAATTTTAAGTTACTACAAGGATGCACCTTCACAGCCAGATCCTTTTACTACTCCTTCTAAATATTATACATTTAATTACGTCTATCAGCCTAATGAAGGGATAAATACCTTTTAATTAGATACACGAAAGTAAAAACCTGCACGATTTCTAAAGGCTTTGAGGTAACTCCTTAAAGCCTTTTATTATTTCTCAACCCCTCAAGAATATTACTCATAATCATTTCTATATTTCAAAATATTCGTCGAGGCTATTGATAGTTTTACTTTTTGCGCTTAATTTTAGGGTGTCTGAAGAATAATACTACCTCCGATACAAACAAAAGTGATATGAAATGGATGGTATTATTTTTATTGAGTGGGGTTAGTTTTTCATTATCCTCGCAAACCTATGGCTTACATAATATTAGCTTAAAATCTGGTTATTTCGCAACGGTTGGTATTTCAGCCGAATGGATATTCCCCTCTAATTATGGGGTAATTGGATCCTTTGGCTACAGACTTCCAGGTGGTTGGCTTTCTTTTGGGGACAATACTCGATTAGGAGGAACTATTGGATGGAGTTTTTCAAAAAAAATATTAAAAAATAGAAAAGATGGTTTGTCATTCTATTCTTTTATTGGCACCTATGGAGCAGATGTTTCCTTTCCAAAAAAGTCAACTCCTTTTCCGAAGCACAAATGGTTTAGTTTTGGTTTACTAATAGGAGGAGGCGTTTCCTTAGATTGGAAAGTACTGCACTTTGCAATTAACCTTTTACCTGGTTACGAATGGTCTGGACAGCCTGAATGGCACTCCAACTGGTTTTTTTGGAAAGGATCTAATTTGAGTGTAGGAATTAAATGGAACAATTAGTCCAATACTTTTAACACAATTCGCTTATAGGTAGTCAAACTAGGTGTTCCAGAATCTTTAATTTCCATTATAATATGGTAGGACTCTCCTGTTTTAGCCCCTTCAGGAATAATCACTACTGGATGAAAACCATCCGTTTTTTCCATTTTAATTGGATTTTGATAAGTTCCATTAGGCATTAACCACCATTATATATCTAGAGCATCTCCATCAGGGTCAGTAGCACTGCCAAACAGTGGTACTCTTTGTTGTGGTACTACTTTAATTAGGTTTGGAACATCTAAGAAAGCATAAGGAGGATGATTGGCTAATTCATAAGAATGGGTAGTTGCCCAAATCATTCTCGAGGCAAAACCATTTTTTTCCCACAACCATCTCCTTTCCAATGGAAACCACTACTGGCATAAATTAATCCTTCAATTGACATTTCATTACTATACAATAACAATCTAATTAAAGAATTTTGATCGTCTAACTCAGGATCTGCAGTTATAATAATTCTTGGTTTGCTCTCTAATGAATGATTTTGAGTTATTCCGGTAAATGGAAAAAAATATATTAAGAAAAATAAACAGCTCCATAAGTAGTTTTGGACATAGAAATCCTTCTTCATCGGTAAACTTTTATCTGGTAATTAAAAATTCTGCGATCACTAAAGTCTTCAACCCTTTCAATCGATACCAAATCTGAATAAATTAATTTTATTTCCCTGAGTATTTTTGCTCTTTTAGCTCTAATACTATCACTACTTAAATTTAAGTCTATTCCCAAAACTTCATGTAAGTGTTTTTGAGAAATAATTTGATTATCTAATTCCAAAAGCTTAGGATAAGGAAATGATTCTTTATGAAATAGATTTTCCGAAATGGTATTTTTTCTCCTCCAAATAACCATAAGACCTATTATTAAAACAAGCATAAAAAAAACTAACCACCATCCATAAAAATTAGAATCCTGAGTCAAATCTTGCCACTTATAATTGTCTTTCTCTAATAATTCTAAATCTAAAAATCCAAGTTTCTGGAGTTTATGGTCTAGGAATTCAAATTGATTGCCATTTATTATTACTAATGCAACATGATCAGTGAGCCATTTATTGGATAAAGGAAAATTGAAGTTAGGTAAGTTTTTATTTGGAATTTCTGTAAAAGCTAAAGAGTGCTTATCAATGATATTGATTTTATGCCCTATATAGTTTAATGAAATATAAAAGTCATTCCCATCAAAGCCTCTATACCAAGTGTTTTTCACCAATTTCAGCAGAACCTCTTGATTTTCTTTTAACGAAACGTAATCATAATTTTTTAGATTAAGTT
>CALAZP010000060.1 GCA_937926355.1 uncultured Saprospirales bacterium | reverse complement strand
GCACTGTCCAAATGGTAGTCACATGTCTATGTATGATGACCAGGAAATCTACTTTGATGGGATTATTAATTTTTTGAAATCGTTAGAATAGCGATTTAAGCAAATTTGATTTATTAAAATGAAATTTTAAATCGAAGGGGTTCACATATTTTTTGAACTATTCTAGGGGAGACAACCGATTAACTTATAGAAATCACAGCATATTTTCTTTGCAAATTAGGAATCCAATTCCTAAATTACAATAGAGGTCTAGTTGCACAGTCTTTGGTTTTAATCATACTACATCGATTTAGTGAAGATGAATTTCACGGGTATCCATAAAATTTTTAAGGAATCAGGTGCCTGCCTTTTTTTGAATAGGTTAATCTTCTAGTTGTTTTTGTACCATCATTCAAATTTCTTTAAATGTCGCATCACTGCTCTTAGCACTTCATCAAAATCAGGCAAGTCCTTAATTTGATCGGACATGGAAGTTTGCCAGCGTCCTTTATATTGCGGAAGTCTTTGTTCCAATTTTTTAAAAAATTCTGTTGGGTCAATTTCCTTACTTTCACATTTGGTTCGGAACTCTGCTAAATAAAAGTCAACCTCCATTTCATGAATTTCCAATAGGTACCATATATCGTAAAAATCACGGGCCTGCATGCGCTGCATAACGGATCGCATTTTTTCAACCAGCACCTCTTCTAAAGGATAGCAAAGAAGTTCATGGTCTTCCTGATCAGTATATCCAAGAAAGGCCTTTTGTTTAATAGGTTCAAAAACCAATGATTCACTTCGCGATATATCGACCTTGACTTTTTTGTTAGCACCAATCCCTCCAAGTGGACCAATATAATTAACGTAAAAGTTGATACCTCCATCTCCATGTTCGTTGTTGTTAATGATTTCAAGAGGTATGTTGGCTTCATCAGCAATATATGCAAAGACTTCGGCAAACCATTCAAATATTTGATCGTTTGAAATCTCTGTGATCAACAGAGTGAAATCAAGGTCTTCCGAAAAGCGATAGTCTTCGAAATAGATCTTTTTCAAAACAGTTCCTCCTTTAAAAACAATGGTTTTGGAGAGGTTTTGATGTTGGGCAATGCCCTGCAAGATCCAGGAAAGGATGTAATCTTTTTCGATCTGTTGATCTCGTACACCAACTTCTCGGGCTTTTCTCTGTATTTCACTAGGTTTAATCATGTGTAGATCGCAGATTTAATAGTTACAGTTTCTAGATTTTGTTGGATACTCCAACGACTAATCATTTTGCCAGATTTTGGTAGTTCGGTATCGAGAAGTACATAGGAGTCTGTTTTGGCTTTGCTTAGCTGTTTTATAATACCGGTATTTATCTCAAGGGTTTCGAGAATGAATCCTAGACGTTTAATTACTGCTTGGGATTTGAATTTTTGAGCATATTCGAATAGCATGTCCCAGTTAATCTTTTCTTTTGAAGTATAAATAGCTCTAGCAACTTCTACTATACCACCTGCATAATCGGGTTTGAATAAGCAGTCAATAATTGTTTTTTCAAGGTCAGAGCACATTACTTTGTTGAAGCTATCTATCCATACTTTTTTAAAACCAAAAAAGTGGTCGGCATTGTGATAAATGAATTGAAAGCTTACATCCCTGATTTCCAAGACGGATGGCCGAATTTGTTTGGCAACAACAATCTGTTCCTTCAGAGATGGTTGAGTGATTAAGTTATGAATTTGCAATGCAGAGTAGTACCCGATGTAGTGATCTGATCCCTTTGTCAGGTGCTCCGCCAGTAAATGCCAATCCGGCATAAACGTATTGGATTCCTGCTCAAAAGGAATGATGTAGTACAAGCCTTTCTTTAATCTCATTAAAAGCCCCCTTTTAACCATGTCACTAAGTAGTTCTTTTAAAGCACTTTCACTGGATTCAGGCATTACCATCTGTACTTCAGAATAATTAAAGCAATTCTTATCCATTTGATTGAAATGGGTAAGTATTTTGCTAGATTGCGTTGATATAAATTTATTTTTCATAGTAAAAATGTCAGCTTTAACCTGACAATAATGATACAAATAATAATTTAAATAAATAACTTATCGTAGTAAAAAAAGCAGCTTTAACCTGACCATATTGATACAATATATAATTATCTTGAGAGTGCGAGTAATTTTGATGGCATTCAGTTTTGCTTCTTTTCAAAGTTCAGACTGTCCTTTTTCTGCACGAAGCACAATGGTTTGTATATGAAAAATAAGCGATTTCGAAGTATGAAAATTTTGTTTAAACAAGAATGAATATTCCATTTAAAATTTACCGGCCTATTTCCATCAAACTGACCGACCTAACCTTAAGGATTGGTAAATCGATAGGAATAAAGCTTGCACAGGTAATAACCATGGATTTCGTCCATACTCCGTTCGATAAGCGCTTCGCGGAATATACAAGTGAAAAACTAAAGCCCTTACCACAGGCCTTTTACAACCTAAAACTCTTGGACTACATCATAAGATAGGATGATCTCTATTTTATCAGAGTGGGTCATAAACAATGCGTCAAGAAAAAACCTATTAACTTATATAAGTCAATGAATATTTCTTTGCAAATTAGGAATCCAATTCCTAAATTACAAAGAAAATGATTGAACGAACAATCTCGAAGCATATCCTCAAGGCCTTAGGGAAATATCCTATTATTGGAATTACGGGTCCTCGACAATCTGGGAAAACTACTTTAGCACAGATGTTATGCCCTCATTATACTTATGTAAATTTAGAGGATTTAAGCTTAAGAGAATTCGCGGTAACAGATCCAAAGTCTTTTTTAGAAACTTATAAAGATCAGGTAATTATTGATGAAATTCAATATGCCCCAGCATTATTTTCATATTTACAAGTAGTAACAGACCGCAGACAAAAAAGCGGAGAGTATATCATAACCGGCTCACAAAATTTTTTATTACTGGAAAAAATAACTCAATCTTTAGCCGGGAGGATTTCCCTTTTCAATCTTCTTCCTTTATCCATAAGTGAATTAAAAAATGGAGGCTATGATTTTGAATCATGGGAGGACTATTTAATTAATGGATCATATCCAAGAAGGTGGGTAAATGAAATTGAATCCTATGATTACTATGGAAATTATTTCAAAACGTATGTAGAAAGAGATGTCAGGTTGTTAAAAAATATTTTGAATTTAGATGTCTTTCAAAAGTTTGTTCAATTGATAGCCGGACGAGTGGGTAGTTTATTTAATCAAAATAGCTTAGCTAATGAGCTTGGGGTAGACAATAAAACTGTAAATGCCTGGATGAATTTATTAGAGGTTTCATTTATTGCTTTTAGGCTTAGGCCTTATCATAAAAATTTAAGTAAGAGAATCATAAAAAGCCCTAAAATCTATTTTTACGATACTGGCTTACTTTCTTATCTATTAGGTATTCGAAATTTAAAGGATTTGCAAATCCATTTTCAAAGAGGCTCTTTGTTTGAAAACTTTATCATTTTGGAGGCTATAAAACAGTCATGGAACCGCTCTACTCATGAGCAATTTTATTTTTGGAGGGATTCCACAGGAAACGAAATTGATTTAATCATTGAAAGGGGAAATGAATTAATCCCATTAGAAATAAAATCTTCAAAGACCATTCATCAGGACTTTTTTAAGGGGCTGCAGTATTTTGAAAAAATAAGGCCTGGAGTGAAAAATTATCTAGTTTATGGAGGAAATGAATTACAAAAAAGAGCAAATTGCACAGTAATCGGTTTCAATCATATTCCATCGATTTAATGAAGATGAATTTCAAGTTTAATATTAAAAATTCTTTAAAAAAGAGCGGCTTATTTTATGGCTTGATATATTTAACTATTTGTTGGAAATTCAATCAATAAACTGTTTAAATACAAATAGAAATGGGAAGATCCAACATGAATTACACTCAATTGTCTGATGGTACTATTTTGAGTCCTCGCTTAGGCAGCAGCTTTATAAATCATGGCAAAGGTCAATAAAATAGAACACAGATACAATCTGCAAAGATGTAGGGAACTTTAATCTAAATTAATTTTATTCCATGTTTGATATTATTGGAGA
>CALAZP010000059.1 GCA_937926355.1 uncultured Saprospirales bacterium | reverse complement strand
CTGATAGAGCTGCCAATGGCAACATAAGGATAGTAGAAGATTTTACTTTTGATAGTCCAAAAACAAAGTCTTATGTAAGTATTCTGCAGGCATTAGGTGTCAATAATGGGAAGTCTCTATTGGTTACTCCGGAGTTGGACCACAATGTTGTTTTGTCTGCTAGAAACCTTCCTGATGCACGGATATCTAAGGCCTCTGATTTAAATACTTACGAAATGCTTTGGGCCAGTAACCTAATCATATCAGAAGAATCTATTGAAAAAATAAAATCTACGCTTACTAAATAAGTGGCGTTAAATATTAAGTTATGTCAAAGACCATTTTAATCAAGCCTATTATAACTGAAAAAGCGGAAAGAATCAGTGAGATTCACAATAGCTACTCTTTTGTTGTGGACCGAAGGGCTAATAAGATTCAGATCAAGAAAGCAGTAGAAGGGATGTATAATGTGGCTGTAGAAAGCGTAAATACTTTAGTAATGCCTGCTAAATCGAAAACCAGGTCGTCTCGTTCTGGAGTAGTTGAAGGTAGAAAGCCGGCTTTTAAAAAAGCTATCGTGACTTTAGGGGAGGGGGAAGAGATTGATTTCTTTGGTGATTTATAATTTTTGTTAAGTAAAAGAAACTGTAAGTAATGCCAGTTAAAAAACATAAGCCGGTTACTCCAGGTACGAGATTCAGAATCTCAAATACCTTTGAAGCTTTAACCACGGATAAGCCAGAAAAATCTTTGTTGGCTCCACATAAAAAGTCTGGTGGTCGTAATAATCAAGGTAGGAGAACAGTTAGAAATGTGGGTGGTGGTCATAAGAGAAGGTATAGAATCATTGATTTTAAGCGAGATAAGGAAGGAATGACTGCTGTTGTAAAAACTATCGAGTACGATCCGAATCGCTCTGCATTCATTTCTTTGGTGGAGTATAAGGATGGTGAAAAGAGGTATATCATTGCACCTAATAAAATAAAGGTAGGTGATGAGATCATGTCTGGAAGTACTGCTACTCCCAATATTGGAAACTCCATGTACTTAAAGGACATTCCATTGGGGTCTGATATTCACGCCATTGAATTACAACCGGGCAAAGGTGCGGCTATGGCTAGAAGTGCTGGAACTTATGGAACTTTGATGGGACGTGAGGGGAAGTATGCTACTGTTAAATTACCTTCCGGTGAAGTAAGGCGTGTATTGCTGACCTGTAAGGCAACTATTGGAACAACGGGTAATCCTGATCACGGTCTTGAAGTTTTGGGTAAAGCAGGACGCAGCAGATGGTTAGGAAGAAGGCCAAGAACAAGAGGGGTTGCGATGAACCCGATAGATCACCCTATGGGTGGTGGTGAGGGTAGATCATCAGGAGGGCATCCTAGGTCTCGTAATGGTCAAATGGCAAAAGGAGAGAAAACTAGAAATACGAATAAGCATTCATCTAAATTAATTATTACAAGAAGAAAGAAATAATTTCTTTTTAATATAAAAGAATTGTAATGGCTAGATCAATTAAAAAAGGACCTTATGTTTTCCATAAATTAATGGAGAAGGTGGCTAAGTCTAAAGAATCTAATAAGAAGGGGGTAATTAAGACTTGGTCTAGAGCTTCTATGATAATTCCGGATATGGTTGGTGAGACCATAGCTGTGCACAATGGCAAAACCTTTGTTCCAGTGTATGTTACGGAGAATATGGTAGGACACAAATTAGGTGAATTTTCCCCAACGCGAACGTATAAGGGACATTCAGGAAATAGAAAATAAAATCTAGCTCAAAGGGCTGAACTAAATAGATTGTAAGAAATGGAAGCTGTATCAAAACTAAGAAACATACCGATGTCCGCTCGTAAAATGCGTTTAGTGGTGGATATTATTAGAGGTAAAGATGTCGATCAGGCATTGGATATTTTGAAGTTTACCAAAAAGGAAGCTGCTGTATGGGTTGAAAAGGCCCTGCTTTCTGCGATTTCTAATTGGGAAAACAAGAATAGTGGCGCTGCTGATGCAGATCCAGACAGCTTGTTTGTTAAAGAGATTTTTTCTGATCAGGGGAGTATGTTGAAGCGTTTCAGACCGGCGCCTCATGGAAGGGCACATAGAATCAGAAAGCATACCAATCATGTAACCATCGTAGTAGATAGCAGAAATCCGGTTGGCCCTGTTGTTGAAGATGCAGTGGAAGTGGAAGAAGTAGAAACATCTGAAGATTAAGAATTTTTAAACTAAATTATACCATACAAGATTATGGGTCAGAAGACAAATCCGATAGGCAATAGACTTGGAATCATCAGAGGTTGGGATTCCAGCTGGTTTGGTGGTAAGAATTACTCTGATAAGGTTGTCGAAGATGAAAATATCAGAACTTATATTGATGCCAGAATTCCCAAAGGGGGTTTAGCTCGTATTATTATTGAGCGAACTTTAAAAAGAGTAACGGTTACTATTCATACCTCTCGACCTGGTATAATCATAGGTAAAGGTGGACAAGAAGTGGATAGAATTAAAGAAGAGTTAAAAAAGCTTACTTCTAAAGATATTCAAATTAACATAGTAGAAATTAGAAAGCCTGAATTGGATGCAGCTATTGTAGCAGAATCCATTGCTAAGCAGTTAGAGGCAAGAGTTAACTACAGAAGGGCTATTAAAATGGCTATTCAGTCTACAATGAGAGGTGCAGCTGAAGGTATTAAAGTTAGAATTAGTGGTAGATTGAATGGCGCTGAAATGGCAAGAACGGAAGAATATAAGGAAGGTAGAACTCCTCTTCACACCTTTAGAGCAGATATTGACTATGCGTTGAAAGAAGCCTTAACGGTCTATGGTAAAATTGGTATAAAGGTTTGGATTTGTAAGGGAGAAGTTTTCGGAAAACGCGATTTGTCTCCACATGTAGGTACTCCTCAAAATGAAAGATCAGGTGGTCAGAAGGGGCAGAGAAGGGCGCCTAGAAATCAGAAAAGACGGTAAATCATTATTGATAGAAAATTAAGGTAAAATGTTACAGCCGAAAAGAACAAAATATCGCAAGCAGCAAAAAGGACGAAATAGTGGTTTGTCTTACAAGGGTCACACTGTTGATTTCGGTTCCTTTGGTCTAAAGGCGATGACAAATGGTAGAATCACTAATAGACAGATCGAAGCAGCTCGTATTGCGATGACTCGTTACATGAAAAGGGAAGGTAAGGTCTGGATCAGAATATTTCCTGATAAACCAATTACAGCTAAGCCTCAAGAAGTGCGTATGGGTAAAGGTAAAGGTGCTTTAGATCATTGGGTAGCTCAAGTTAAGGCTGGTCGTATTATGTTTGAAATGGATGGAGTTCCTTATGAAACTGCAAGTGAGGCATTGAGATTGGCTGCTCAAAAGCTACCTGTCTTAACCAAAATAGTTACTAGACCTGATTTTTCAGAATAATTTATTCAGTATATAACTGCTAACAAATGGCAACTAAGAAATATTTAGAGTTACAAGAATTTACTCCTGAGGAGCTTGCTAACGAGATTAAAGAAACCAGATCCCAATATCAAAAGCTAAAATTTGATCACAGCATTAAGGGACTTGATAACCCTTTAGTTCTAAGGGAAGTTAGAAGAGATATAGCTAGGTTGGAGACTGAAGCAAGAAGAAGGGAGGTGGCTGAGATGTCTGCTGAACAAATAGCCAATAGAAGTAAAATTAGAAAAAGAAGAGCTAATAAATAAAGTGAAATGACACAAAGAAATATTAGAAAAACTAGAACAGGTGTTGTCTCCAGTAATAAAATGGATAAGACTATTTCTGTAACTGTTGAGCGGAAATTAAGGCATCCGATTTATGGTAAATTCGTTAAAAAGTCTAAGAAGTTTATGGCTCATGATGAAAATAACGATTGCAATATTGGGGATACAGTTACTATCATGGAAACCAGGCCGTTGAGTAAGCTCAAGAGGTGGAGGTTGATTGAAGTGATTGAGAGAGCGAAGTAATAGATAATCTAATTAGAACAGTAAAAATTAACTGTAATGATACAGCAAGAATCAAGATTAAGAGTTGCTGATAACTCTGGTGCCAAAGAAGTCCTTTGCATTCGTGTATTGGGTGGCTCAAAAAGAAGATATGCTTCAATTGGTGACCAAATTGTGGTTACTGTTAAGGATGCTTCCCCAGGAGGGGTAAAGAAGGGTACCGTTTCTAAAGCTGTTATCGTTCGGACTAAAAAGGAAATCAGAAGACGTGATGGATCTTATATCCGATTTGACGATAACGCATGTGTTTTGCTCAATCAGGCAGATGAACCTAGAGGTACACGTATCTTTGGTCCGGTAGCCAGAGAATTAAGAGAGCGTGATTATATGAGAATTGTTTCTCTTGCTCCAGAAGTATTATAAAAGCTATAATTTAGATTATCATGTCAATTAAAAATAAAAGGAAATTTCAAGCTAATTCTGGTAAGGTTAAAATCAAGAAGGGTGATAGGGTATTTGTCATCTCTGGTTCTTACAAGGATCGATCAAAAGCCAGAGAAGTATTAGAAGTGTTTCCATCTAGAAATAGAGCAATTGTTGAAGACGTCAATATTGCTAAAAAGCATACTAAGCCAACGCAAGACAATCCTGGTGGTATCAATGAAATCCCTACATCTATTCATATTTCTAATTTGATGTTGGCAGATCCCAAGGATAGTGTCCCTACAAGAGTAGGTAGAAAGGTAGAGGATGGAAAGTTGGTTAGATTTTCTAAAAAATCAGGAGAAATTTTAAGATAATGGAATATACACCTAGATTAAAAACTAA
>CALAZP010000058.1 GCA_937926355.1 uncultured Saprospirales bacterium | reverse complement strand
CAAACTATCTAAAAAATATTCATCGAAACCGAAAAGCATTTCATATCCAGCATTTGCAAATTCTCGACACTTAACAAAATCATCAAAATTATCATGAGTGAATTTAATCCCCTTAAAATTTGGAATCCTGGTAATCACTTTTTCCATAAATTCAACCATCACAAAATCGACCCCAGTCAGAATGGGTAGGTGATAATAATAAAAAGGCAAATCCGGCGCACATTCAGCTATTTCAGTGCAATAGTCCACCAAACTATCTATCGATTTAGGTTTGAAATAATACGGTGCAATAGCCGCAATCCCATCCACTTTATCAGCAGCGTATTTTGCCAAATCCGTTGCAATTTTTAAACTAGTATGACCAACATGGTCGATTACTTTGAAATTTGGCAAGCGATAATGGGACCATTCTAAGGTTATTGATTTTCGCTCCTCCGCAGTTAAAGAAGGAAAATCACCTGTTGACCCATTGATGAAAACTCCACTAACTTTTTGAGCCTGCAAATATTTACTATAGCTATTTAAAGCATTTACATCTATGTTTTTGTCAGCTGACATAGGAGCAAAAGCTGCCGCAATGATTCTTGGTTGTTCCAAAATCAACTATTTTAAAATGAAAAAAAGAAAAAGAGAGTTGATGCAACTCTCTTTTACCAAAAAAGTTTTAAAAGCGATATATCATTAGTTAGTATATCCGGGCGTCTGTTCTAATAAGGGGTTACGTCCAATCATTGACTCACTTACAGGTAATATCAGTTTATACTCATCACCTGGATTGAGGAATGAAATATTCTCAAGAACGTATGAATTACCAGCTCTTCTTAAATCCCACCATCTTTTGCCTTCGCCGATAAACTCTTTATAGCGTTCATCTAATAAGGCATTTTTGTTGTCCTCTGAACTCCCACTTACAAATCCGTGAAGAGCTGAGTCAAAATTATCTCCAAAGGCCCGCTGCCTTATTGCATTAATTTCTCCAGAGGGATCTTCTCCTAACCCAATTTTGGCCTCAGCTAGAAGCAAAAGAACATCAGCATATCTATAGATTGGAACATCATTTTCAAAAATTCTATCGCTACCATCTACTCTTCCCAAAAACTTCTTAAAAATGGAACCAAAATACTTAGACTCATCGTAACTATTATAGCCAGCTCCTCCATTGTCATCGGTATATAAACGAATAAACGTACCTTTCTTCCTAGAATCGGCTTCATCTTCTAATAGTTGAATAGTCTTTTCTGATTGACCAAAACGATTAGCTCCAGCAATGATGAAAGAACTCATTGAATTCCCTTCTTCGTCGAATTGTGGATTGATTTCAGTACTTCTTCCGGTAAAAAAGTTGTAAATATTAGAGGCTTCATCTCTCTTATATTGTACAGCAAAAATAAATTCCGAGTTATTTTCATTTTCAACTCCCCATAAGTTTTCAAAACTACTCTCTAATGAGAAACCCATTGAACCAATTTGCTGTAGGGCGCTTTTAGCTTCGTTGTAATCCGCTGAACCTCCACCAAGAAGGCTTGCTGACCAGAGAAATACATCTCCTTTTAGTGCCAATGTTGCCGCTTTAGACCAGTAATTTTTGGAACCTCTAAACAAACTATTGTCAGTTCCAAAAGCTTGTAGGGAAGCCTCCAAATCAGATTTGATTTGTTGCAACACCTCTGATTCAGAAGACCGAGCCCTACTCAAACCACTTGGATCAATTTCAGTAAAAGGTTCCAAAATAATAGGCACTGCTCCCCATGTTTTCAAAAGATTGTAATAATAAAAAGCACGTATTCCTAAAGCTTGTCCTATCATGTGATTCTTAACGCTTTCACTTGTAAATTCAACATTCGGAATATTGATAAGAAAATCGTTAACTCGGTGAATCAAGGTATAAAAACCAGCCCAACCGCTAAACGGAGCTGTTGAAATAGTGATATTTGATTCAATTAAATCTACATAGGAAGGGGATTCATAAGTTCTTCCTCCCCATATATCGCTTCGAATTTCTCCCATTAAAAAGATATCCCAAGCTTCCCCTCGTAAATTGGCATATAGTCCAGTATGAGCAGTAGTCGCCCCTTCTTCGGTATCCCAAAAGCCAGCTGCCGTAAGCTCACTAGGACTCGATATATCCAATTCACTTGAACAGCTTATTATTAAAAATGCTGTCGCAATTGTTGTTATTATATTTTTCATCGTCAATTAATTTAAAAGGTTACATTAACACCAAAGGTATAGGTCTTGGGTAATGGAAAAGCACCGTATTGAACTCCACCTATTTCAGGGGTATCCCCACTCATGCTCTTAAAATAATGCAGGTTACTACCGGTAGCAAAAATATTGACCCGACTAACTACATTGTTTAAAAGTCTTTCTGGAACATTATAATTTAAAGTCAATTCCCTAATGGCCAAATAGTCTCCCTTTTCCCAGAATTTATTGTTGCCGTAATTCTGCAAACTTCCGGAAGATTCGTTGCCTCTCCAGACATTTCTTGTACCGTTAACAAAAACGAACCTGGGCCATTCTGCATTTGGATTGTCCGGTGTCCAAGACTCCAAGACTTCTTCCGGCTGCGCAAGATTACCCTGGGTCTGCGCATAACCCTTATTTTTGATATGATTCCAAACCATGTGACCAACTGCAAAATCAGCTTTTACATACAAACTGAAATTTTTGTAACTGACAGAATTGGAGAATCCACCCACCAAAGTAGGCGTAGTCCTACCAATTACCTCTCTATCCAAATAATTGATCGTTCCATCACCATTAACATCCTTCCATTTTACATCACCAGCCCATCTTCTATTCCGACTAAAACCCGGCATGTATTGGTCCGTAATTTCATTATCTGCATCTGCTTCAGCTTGAGAAGAATAAATGCCCTCTTGAATAAAGGCAACAATTAAATCTCCACCAAATCTTTGACCCTCTTGCAAACCTCCTACCCACTCTACTTGACCAGTAGCAGCATTCCAGATTTCTGTACCTCCTTGTCTGTTTAATTCATTATCATTTTCAGGTAACTGAACTACATAATTCCTGTTAGATGTTAGTGTGGCTCCAAAATTCCAAATCAAATCTCCTTTTCTAACTAGGTCAGCATTCAACTCTAATTCAAATCCTCTATTTCGCAAAGTACCATTATTGGTAGTAATAGAACTGAATCCAGTATAGAAAGGCAATAACTGCGGAGCAAGTTTGTCCTTAATATCTCTTGAATAGATATCCGTAATAATATTCAATCTGTTATTCAGAACAGAAATGTCAAAACCTACATTAAAAGTGGTAGATTTTTCCCATAACAAGTCCAAAATAGGTAGTCCTGAATTGGCATAACCCGTCTGACCATCATACACACCTGTGGAACCATAAGAACCAAAAACACCAAAATTGCTCAGTACATTCTGGTTACCATTGACCCCATAACTAACTCTTGGCTTGAATCTATCAAATACATTCCCCAAACCAGAATTGGCAAAGAAAGCTTCATTGTGTAGATTCCAACCAAAGGATACTCCAGGGAAAAAGTCAAACTTATTATTTCCCAAACGAGAAGATCCATCATTTCTAAAGGTCAACCCCAATAAAAATCTATTGTCATACTCATATAAAGCCCGTCCAAAGTATGAAGTCAGCACATAACCCGTTTCAAAACTATTAGGAATACCATTAGCCTCCGCTCCAGCATTAAGTGTCTGAATCAAATCTGTAGGAGAATTCCTTGTGCCAGCTGAAGTATTGTAAATGTAATCGCTGAAATATTCAGAACCTGCTAAAATATTGAGATTGTGCTTCCCAATCTGCTTCTCGTAATTTAACGTTCCAGTCAACTGATTGCGAAGGGTTCTCGAAAGACTCACTGAAGCGTTACGGGTATTTCTCAAAGGTCCAGAGGTACTTCCTACTCTATAGGCTTTATCAAAGTTGGCATTATGGTTGTTGATAGTAAAATGACTTCCAGTCACCTTGAAAATCAAATTATCCATTATGCTCCAGCTGAATCCAGCCACTGCAGATAATCGCTGCTCCAAATTGTTGCGAACAAATTTATCTCGATAGTACAATGGATTACCAAAACCTTGGTTTTGGCCCACTGCATATACATCTGAAAAAGTACCGTCAGGATTACTATCAAATGTCCTAGCTGTCGGCGCTTGCCCCTGAAATCTTCTAAATACCCTATCATCACTGCCCAAAGGACTTAATCCCAAATTAGAGTGAGAATACAATATATTGGCATTCACCGTAAGGTTTTCCGCTATCTTATAAGATCCACTTAATTTAGCAGAATACCGCTTAAAACCAGAACCCAATACCAAACCGTCATTATCTAAAATACCTAAACCTAAGTAGTAAGTACCCTGCTCATTACCTCCGTCAAAAGACAAATAGTGGTCCTGGGTAAAACTATTTTGATAGATCCTATCCCCAACACCTTGGTTGTCATAAAAGACAATACTTCTGGATGGATCCAGAATATCGGGAATAGATTGCCAACCAGGTTGATTGAGTAAATACCGATTGGCATCCGTCAATAATTGAACCGTAAAAGGATCATTAGTAGCGTTATTGCCCGTGCCTGCTCCTTGATTGGCATCTAAAAATGCGCCAAAGGCTCCCGGATTATTATTCGCTTCTCTAAACCATGCAATTGATTGGCGATTGTAATTAATGTGGTCTTCTGCACCCAGGTATTGTTGATCATTACGCTCCTGATTGGTGCTGTATTTGAACTTATAATTCACCGAAGACTTACCCTTCTTACCAGACTTAGTGGTAATTAAAATGACACCATTAGCAGATCTGGCTCCATAAATAGCTGTTGCAGCAGCATCCTTTAATACCTCAATCGACTCGATATCATCCGAATTCAAAGCGTAAAATGAACTGGGAATACCATCCACCAAAATAAGTGGAGCATCTCCCTCACTAAAATTGGTTCCCCCTCTCATAACGATTCTCGGAGTGGAACCTGGTTGTCCCGTAGTATTGGTCACCCTCAATCCAGCAACCGTACCCTGTAAAGCAGTGGCTGCATTGGATCGAGTGGAAGTTTCCAAAATACGAGTATCTAATTTCG
>CALAZP010000057.1 GCA_937926355.1 uncultured Saprospirales bacterium | reverse complement strand
GATTAGGGAAAAGTGCTATATCTGAATGGTTGGGGTGACGCGGATAATAAGAGGTGGCATTAGGCGTTACACAAACCTCTATAGACCAGCTTTCTACACTTCCTATATCATCTGTAGTTTGATCCTCTATCAGTAGTTTCCAATACCCCATTGGATTTTCATTGAGTAGTTGGTTGAGTGGTTCTTTAGGTTGGAAATTTCCTGAAATTGCTGGGGTGGTATTACCACACGTGTTGGTGAAATCTATATAGTTAGCATCGGCAAAATCATCTAAAGACACGTCTAAATTTGCTCCAGGGCAACCAAATCCAGTGCGTTCCGTTCCTAGTTGATCAAAAAGCAGCACCTTTGTCCCAGATGGACTTTGAAGCCATGCAGTCAAATCACCAATAAAACTGTGACTGATTACTAATTTATTGATTCGGACTGCCACCAAACTACCTATATCTTCTACCTGAATACTGTCGGCGAATATCCCTTGACGGTAATCGGGAATCGACTCTGGAGAATCAAATGCACGCTCATATTCTTGACAACTTATATCCGGAGTTACCCACGCAGCTTTTTCTGACCACGCACTATTACCGCACTCGTTGATTGCCCTGACCCTCCATTCATAGGTGGAATTGGAGCTCAATATCGGAGATTGAAATTGATTATTGGAAAGAACCGTATCCATCCAAAGACCATTATCATTCCATATTTCTAATTGCCAAAGTAATTGCGCTGCAAAAGGTTCCCAAGACAGCAAGGGAGCAATTTCACCCTCTTCAACAGGATTTAATGTTGGAGTTTGACTTAAGGATGGAGCGTAATCAAATCCGAGAGAAAGTTGACTTGAAATTTGGGAATTTTCTGCAAGCAAAATAAAGCTTACTTGTTGAGAGATGGATTCCCCTTCGGGAAAAATAAACAGACGGATAACCTCTCCACCCACAGCGGAGTTCGGTATAAAAAAGTAATTAAATCCATTGGGTAGATTGACTAAGGACAACGAAGTTGGGTTTTTAAATTCGGGACCCAATTGAAATTCGCTATATAAGGTGTCTTTACCACACAGGGAGGATGGGTATTGTAAAGTTTCTATGAAATGGTATCCGCAGTCTTTTTCAAAATGACCCTCCAAAGAATAATCTCCTCTTTGGAGTGGATCTAACCAGAATTTAAGTGCTGAGCTAGGCGTACCTCCCCCTTCCCAACTCCTAAACCACCAACCAAATGCATCGTATTCATTGTTGTCGCAACTAGCTAGACCACCGTGTAATTGTCCGACTACTAAGTGGTTTTCGTCAAACAAAGGAGCGCCTGAAGAACCATATTCTGTAGTTCCCAATTCCCAATTGGCCACCATCAAATGGTTGCCATTTTGATCGGGATAATCGCCAAGTTCATAATTGATTATTTCGGTGCCATCTGTATTGAGCGCCAAACTTTTCTCAGAACCATCGGGATGATGGATACTAAAGGTTAGATTTTGTGGAGGTTGACTATTGCGATTCCACCCGGCAAAATAAGCATTGGCGTCGGGGTGAACGGGATCGTCCAGTTCTAATAGACAAAAATCTGAGGGTGAATAGCCGGCCTTCCACTTAGCGCCTGAGTTGAAAATTTCTAAGGTACCATCTCCCGTTTCACTTTCCTTGCGACAATAACTATTGGCATAATTCCAATATACGACTACTGAAGCAGCATTTTGACTATTGATATCGCAGTGGTGGGCGGTAATAAAATAGGGATGGCAATCTTCGGCTGTATTATTGACTAAAAACCCTGTACAAATACCTATTCCATCTATACCTATCAAACCGACAGATTGAGCCAAATCCCGGTAGGATTCTGCTTCATCGCAAGCCATATCAATATGACATTCAGAAGATTGGATTAAGTTGGACAGTCCAATAAAATCGTGGTTGATAGAAGACAATTGGAGTTTCAAATTGGGAATTTGGGATGGGTGAATTTTAAGCATGATGATTAAAACATCTCCTTCCATAGCTGGACTAAAAAATTGGTTGTGGATTTCATTGTCATGAGTGGTCAAGGGCCCTATAGTTTGTCCAGACTCAGGAGCAAACAAATAGAATTGAGCTTGGTCGGGTAAAGTAAATTCAGAAAATCCCAGATTTAATGAAAAAGCTCCTGGAGATTGTACTTTTAGTGACCATATCATCGTATCCTTAGAATGATTTCTCCATTGTCCGTGAGTTGAAGGTTGCAGATTTACCTGTCTTTTGGTGGCAAAATGGGGAGGTAAATGGGCAATCCTTCTTTGTGCTTCTTTTTCTTTTAGGGATTCATTATCTAGAGGGGGGAGTTTTATAAAAGAATGGGTATTGAATTGGGTTGGAAAAGGTTGACCAAACGCCATCCATGATATGCCGAAAAAGAATATTCCGGTCCATGTGCATTTGATCAACCCTTTCATTTTGTGGTGTATTATTGGCCCGCAAAAAATAAGGCATTACTGAAAAGGAATTTTCCATTTTCCCAAAATGATCTAAACAAGGGATTGTCAATGAGATATATCACTGCGCCTCTTCCCTTAGACTCTACGGCATAAGTGGTAGTATTTTTTAGTTTTTCTTTTATTCGACTTCCTGCAAAACCAATTACCATTAAATCGTCTTTCAGATAGCCTACATTATCTACTCCATTGAGGTGTTGATAGGCCAATTCACTGTTTTTAAGGGTAAAGAAGGTGGGGTCTAGACCAAATCCAAGTGGATGGGTCTGATCCAAGTGAAGTTTGAAAAATGCTCCTGGAATATTGTCTGCAGCGCTATTTCTTCTTCTATCAGCGAAGGGCATTAATCTTTCTGCTTCTTCTTGTGCAGATACCATTTCTTTATATTGTTTTTCCGATTGGTTGCTATTGAATTCGGTCAAAGCGTAATCACTTTCATTGGCAAATACTCTATTGGCAGAGCCAATGGCTATGACACGCCCCCCTTGATTGATCCAATTCTTTAATTTTTCTTTGTCGTTATTACTGAATCTATAGCGTCCTTCTGGAAGGATAAGGGTATTATAGGAATGGAGGTTAGCTCTTCCCAAATTGCTGGCTTCTATGGTATGAAACGGATACTGCATGGTCTGTTCGAAGAAATGCCAAACTTGCCCATAACTATTGGCATAGACGCCATCTCCAGCTAATACGACGACTTTGGGATTTTGGAGCAATTGAAATTTACGAGACCCTAAATCAGGACCTTGATCCGCATATCCAGTTTGAACAGCGGTAAGTTTTTGATGGTTGGTATTAGCGGCACTCCAAACTTTAGAAGAGAGGCTTTCTCCAATCTTCAAATTGTCAGCTTGGGTGATGACTATAGTTCCTCGATTGTAATCTTTTCCCGAGAGGGAAAAGGGTTCCATGGCTACTCTGGCCAAGATTCCTTCTTTGGATAGTTCTGCTAAAAAGGCAGCATTATTTAGGGCTTTCCACTCTCCTATAAAGGCGTATGGGGTTTCTTCCTGATTGGTAGCAGGGTAGGTCTCGTGCGTTGGGGTATAGGCTTGCTGAGGAAGAATTCTGTCCTTAATGGCGAAGGCGTCCAAGCCATAAACATAGGGAAGAGACCAAGCGGTGATATCGTAAGTTAAAGAGTCTTCTATATAGGTATCTGGATCGAATAAAACTTGAGTAAGAACAGATTTGGGTTGATGGGCTGAAATGATTATATCATCGGGAGCAATATCGATAGATTGGGTCTGTTGATTATTGTAATTATAGGCGGCTTTGATGGTGTAGGTGGATCCTGCTAAACCATAAGCGATTTTATTTTTCTCAAGTAAAGCAGTAAGTGCTTGGATTCGATGGGGTACATTGTCAGCTTTAATGAGGTAGGTGTTAAAAGGGCCAAAGGCTTTTTGAATGGATTGTTGAAAATAGTTTTCAAATTCTGAAACTAACTTTTCTTTGTTGAGATGGGCTGCTTCAATAGTAGAAAGGGCTGCAGCGTGATGGTGCTTAACCCGATCGAGTAAAGTGAGAGTTTCTCCATTGGCTAGTTGGTATGCTCGGCTTCGGGAAGCTCCTTGTTCAAAAGTCATTCCTATGGCACCATTATAGGTGGGCCAGGTATCTCCATAGCTGGGGTATAATAGGTCAAAAACCTCTTTGGTAAAATAAAGCCACCCATTTTTTTCAAAATATTTGGCGTTGTTTTTGCCGATAATTTCTTGAAAAGATTTTTGCCATGGGGTGATGTATTCGTGCATAGGCTTAGATGCGGGGGCGAAGAAGTAGGGGCTATTGGCGCCCATTTCATGAAAATCAACATGAACATGTGGCATCCATTGGTGGTATTGTTTGATTCTTTGTTGTGATTCAACCTGAGTTTGCCACGCCCAATCTCTGTTGAGATCATAATAATAATGATTCACTCTTCCACCAGGCCAGGGTTCTGATTGTTCTCGAGCTTGAGGATTAGCATCTGGAATTTTGTGGCTGACTTGTCTAAACCAGTGGGTGAAGCGATCGTATCCGTCTGGGTTGATGGAGGGGTCGAAAACAATTACGGTATTTTCCAACCACTTTTTGGTAGTTGGATTGTTGGGGTTGACCAGGTCGTAGAGAACAAGCATGGAGCTTTCGCTTCCAGAGGCTTCATTTCCATGAACACTAAAAGAGAGCCAAACTATAGCTTTATCTAAGGTAGGATTATTACTTCCATCCAGTAAACCTGTTTTGTAAAGGTTATTGATTCGGATATCCTCTAGATTTTTTAGGTTGTCTTCGCTACTGATGGTTAATAGCAAAAGTGGACGATCTTCGTTGGTAGTTCCATATTCTTTGATTTGAACCAATGGGCTATTGTCAGCAACGTGGTACATATAATCCACCAACATATGGTGTGGTGTAAATTGAGATCCAACGGAGTGTGGTAAAAAATCATCTGGCGATTGCAACTGTGCATTTAGAGCAGATAGCCAAAGTATTCCGCAAAGGGTAAAAATTATCCTATTCATGTTTGTATATTTTTTGGAGGTCTAAAACACAAAATATTTAAATTAAGCTAATTTTAATTAAAAAAAGGAAATGTTCGGTACGATTATAAATGTAGCCTTATTGCGCGAATTAATACAAGGTGAGGCAGTGGTTATTGATTGTAGGTTTAGGTTGAATGACCCAGAAGAAGGGAGGAGGTTATATAATAGTGGGCATATCCCTCATGCACATTATGCTCATTTGGACCACGATCTTTCAGGAATTATGGTGCCGGGTAGCTCCGGTAGGCATCCTTTACCGAAGGTGGAAGAATTGTCTAAAAAATTGGGGCAATGGGGAATATCTAATAATATTCAGGTGATTGTCTACGACGATATGGGAGGGGCAATTGCATCGAGGTTGTGGTGGATGCTCAAGTGGTTGGGACATGATTCGGTGGCGGTTTTAGACGGCGGATATCAAGCGTGGGTGCAAGAAGGGTTAGCGATTAGCCAAGCGGTTCCCGAATTAGCTGGGGATACTATTTTTGTTCCCAAGGAACATAAAGAAATGGTGGTATCGGTTGAGGAAGTGGAAGCTATTAGCAAGGGTCGTCAGAGGGGATTATTAATAGACGCGCGGGGAAAAGATAGATACAACGGAGAGGTAGAGCCTATTGATCCTATTGGGGGTCATATTCCGGGGGCGGTCAATATGCCTCATTTTTCTCATCTGAATGCGGAGGGTTACTGGAAAAATCCTGAAACAATTGCTAAAAATTTCATGGCTCTGGAGGGAATGGAGTTAGAGAAAGAAATCGTTTGTTATTGTGGGTCAGGAGTTACCGCTTGTTTCAATGCCCTTGCATTAAATATTGCTGGAATCAAAAATTTTAAAATTTACCCGGGTTCCTGGAGTCATTGGATTACTGATTCCAGGAGAAAAATTGAAAAGAAAAATTAGAATACAGCTTCTGCAATTTCTCTTATGGTACCTGCGTCTCCCATGGTATAATAGTGCAGGCAAGGTACTCCAAAATCTTTTAATTCTTTAGATTGGTTAATACACCATTCTACTCCAACTTGGCGTCTGGCTTCTGCAGTTTTTGCATTTTGGATGGCGTTGACCAAATCCATTGGAAGATCGATATAAAAATGTCTGGGAATGGAGTTGAGTTGATAAAGTTTGGTCAAGGGCTTTAGTCCTGGTACTATAGGTACATTGATGTCTATTTCTCGGCATTTTTTGACGTAGTCGAAGTATTTTTGGTTGTCGAAAAACATTTGGGTGACGATATAATCCGCCCCAGCATCTACTTTTGCTTTAGTAGCGGCTAAATCAAGGTCTAAGTTGGGCGCTTCAAAATGTTTTTCTGGGTATCCTGCAATTCCTATGCAAAAGTCGGTTTTTTCCCCGTTATGAATGTTTGTATCTAAGTATTTACCTTGGTTCATTTGGACAATTTGTTTGACTAAGTCCAAAGCGTATTGATGGCCATTCGGTTCGGGTATGAATCTGCCTTCAAATAATCGGGCATCCCCTCTTAAGGCGAGGACATTATTGATATTAAGGAAATTGAGGTCAATAAGTGCATTCTCGGTATCTTCTACGGTGAATCCGCCACATATTAAATGGGGTACGGCATCTACGCCATATCGGTGAACAATAGCGGCGCAAATCCCCACTGTACCTGGTCTCTTTCTATAGGCTGTTTTTTCGTAATAGCCCGTGTCTTTTCTGGTGTAAATGTATTCTTCACGATGGTAGGTCACATCGATGAAAGGAGGTTTGAATTCCATAAGTGGATCTAGGGTATCAAAAATAGCTTTCATGCTTCCGCCTTTCATGGGAGGTAGGACTTCAAAGGAAACTAGGGTTCGATCTCCTGCTTTTTCAAAATACCGAGTGACTTTCATTTGGGTGTATTTATGGCACAAAAGTATCAATTTATTGAGTTATGGAAGCTTTATGGTTGTCGAATAAGTATTGGGAGTCTAAATTTTTTTCATAGTCTTTGTATTATGTAATACATAATTCATATATTGTCTTTTGGAACAATTCTTAAAATTTAGAAACTATGAGG
>CALAZP010000056.1 GCA_937926355.1 uncultured Saprospirales bacterium | reverse complement strand
CCATAATGGTATGCGGAAACCATATCGCAGGAGCTCTAAGTGCCGGTATTTTCTTGGATTCCTCATATAAAGTGGTAGGAACATCATCCTTAATATCATCCATCTTTAATGAAATAGGCGAATTCCTTTCGCCAGACCACTTCAAACTTTCAGGATGGCCTGCAAAAACCCCCTTCTCAATATGGGTCATCCGACCTGATCCTACCCAATCTCCCTGATTCTCTGTGTAAAATAAATCCCCATCTTTATTGAAATTAAACCCGGCAGGAGATCGCATTCCCGCAGCAAGAGGGGTCATACTCCCATCCGGCTTTATCTGTAACATCCATCCGCTCCATTTCGACAAACTAGCCCCACGGCCAATCCAACCTAAGTTTAATGAAATAATCATATCTCCATTGGGTAAAAATTTAGGCCCATAGGCATATTCGTGATAATTTCCCGCTAAATCCCAGTTGAAGATGTTTTCAAACTTATCGGCACTCCCGTCCCCATCAGTATCGGTAATTTTAGTCAACTCACCTCGCTGCGCTACATAATAAGAACCTTCTCGATAAGCCAATCCCAATGGCTCATGTAATCCCTGAGCAAATCTTGTAAACGTCGGCTGATTAGATTCGGGATTCGCAATCCTCCAAAATTCTCCCCTTCTAGTCGTAACGCCTAATACTCCCGCCTCGTCAAAAGCTAATCCCCCTACCTCAAGAATAATATCATCGGGAATAGGAACATCAGAAATGATAAAATATGGAGCTTCTTTGGTACTATATCCACCTTGGGACACGGCTGCAAGGTTGAATAGCACCATCAATAAAAACGAAAAAAACAATCTATATCTCATTCCTTATGAATTTACCAATTGATTAAATAACTCAAAGAATCGCCAGCCTTTATCCGCACCATTAATTTGGAACCGTCTTTACTCAAAGTCCCTTCTCCACTATCCATTTTGACAAAATACAACTGATCTACGGCATACCATCCCCCACTAACAGGAACAATCTCTTGCCCTATAGCGATAGGCAGCTCTACCTCACCTTGCTCTGAGCTCAAAGTTCTTTTAAGCATCCTGTTTTCAGGCTCACTCTTATCTGATATAATAGCTGTACCCAGCTGATAACGATAGACCGGATATCCTTCAGCACTCAGGTCATAGCCCAAAGGATGAAAGGCCAAATCACTTTCCTCTAACTCCAATACCGCGCCCATAGGTTGAAGCAATTGCTCCTCCCCTCTATTGATCCACATTTTGGA
>CALAZP010000055.1 GCA_937926355.1 uncultured Saprospirales bacterium | reverse complement strand
TTGTTTTTAGTTCAATACAGGGGAAAATAAATTTTCGCTTCACCTGTATCCTCGTTAAAAAATTAAAGATTTAACATTCTAAGTACTCTCTTCTGATCTGCTTCACTGACCAAAGTAGAACCAGATAATCGTAACTTAGCTTTTTTACTCTTTTTTCTCATCAAGTGAGAGGTGTTGGCTTGAAACCTTTTTACTTTTCCCGATCCCGTTACCTTGAATCTCTTCTTGGCACTTGAATGGGTTTTCATTTTAGGCATAGCTGTAATTTTTAATTGGACTGCAAAGATAGAAAATACTTGAGATATATAGTATTATTTCTTCTTTTTAGGTGAAACAATTACCATCATTCTTCTACCTTCCATTTTAGGAAGTGATTCAGCAGAACCGTATTCCTCTAATTCTTTTAAGAATCTAAGCAGCAAAAGTTCTCCTCTATCTTTAAATACAATTGTTCTTCCTCTGAAGTGAACATAAGCTTTTACTTTAGCTCCATCTTCCAAGAAATTTTTCGCATGTTTAAGTTTGAAGTCAAAATCATGCTCATCAGTATTGGGCCCAAAACGAATTTCCTTAATTACGGTCTTTACGGTTTTGGCCTTTAATTCCTTGTCTTTCTTTTTCCTTTCGTAAAGAAATTTATTGAAATCTACAATTCTTACTACAGGAGGGGAGGCGTTTGGTGATATTTCAACTAGATCAAGTTCAACTTTTTCTGCCCAGGTTAATACATCTCTCGTATTATAAACAGATCCGGCTTCCACAGGCTTTCCAGCTGCTTCACTTATTAAATCCAAATTTTCACCTACAATTCGTATTTCGGGAACCTTAATTCGATCATTGATTCTGAATTCTACTCCCTTTGCTTGTTCCTTATTTTTTTTAGCCAATATTAAAGTGCGTTTAAATTTCTTATTGTTTTATTCACGCAAAAATAAATAAAAATGGATTTTTTCTTATTTAATTATTGTTCGACGTCAGAATCTGATTTTACTTGTTTTTTAAGGACGATTTTTAATCCATCCTTTTCTTTATTTAAAGTAGCGGACAATTCTGAGCCTGGTTTTGGATTCTGCTCGAGCAAAAACTCTGCTAATGGGTCTTCAATGTATTTTTGTATAGCTCGATGTAATGGTCTTGCACCAAATTGAGGATCGAACCCTTTTTCTGCTACAAACTTTTTAGCTTCCTTGTTAAGGGATAAAGAGAATTCCATTCCACTTAATCGATCTTTTAAATCTTTTAACGCAATATCAATTATTTTGAAAATTTCATCTTGGCCTAGGCTATTGAAAATAACTACATCATCAATTCTATTAAGAAACTCAGGAGAAAAAGTACGCTTAAGAGCATTTTGGATAACACTTCTTGAGTGCTCCTCTACATTGTCTTGTCGCGCTTTGGTTGCGAAACCAACTCCTTGACCAAAATCCTTCAATTGGCGGACTCCTATATTAGAAGTCATTATGATTAAGGTATTCTTAAAGTCTATTTTTCGCCCTAGACCATCTGTTAAAAGTCCATCGTCTAATACCTGTAACAAAATATTAAAGACATCCGGGTGGGCTTTCTCTATTTCATCTAGAAGAATAACGGAATAGGGTTTTCTCCTTACTTTTTCAGTCAATTGACCGCCTTCCTCATATCCTACGTAACCTGGAGGCGCTCCAATTAGTCTGCTTACAGAAAACTTTTCCATGTATTCACTCATGTCTATTCTGATTAATACGTCATCAGAGTCAAACATGTATTTTGCTAAAGCTTTAGCCAATTCTGTTTTACCTACGCCAGTAGGTCCTAGGAAAATAAAAGAACCTACAGGTTTGTTGGGATCCTTTAGACCTACCCTGTTTCGTTGAATGGCTTTGGTAATTTTGGCTATAGCTTCATCTTGTCCTATAATTACAGATTGTAAGTCTTTTTGCATTCCCACCAATTTTTTACCTTCACTCTGTGCTACTCTCTTAACAGGAATACTGGTCATCATAGAGACTACTTCAGCTATATTTTCCTCATCTACAGGGTACTTTTTGGATTTTGCATCTTCTTCCCATTGTACTTTTGCATAGTCTAATTGGCGAATCAATTTGGATTCTTTATCGCGCAAATCTGCAGCCTTTTCATATTGTTGATTTTTGACTGCCTGATTTTTACTTTCCTTAACCTCTTCTATACTTTTTTCCAATTCCTCAATATGTTTGGGAACATGGATGTTTTTTAAATGTACCCTTGCACCTACTTCGTCGAGAACGTCAATAGCTTTGTCTGGTAAAAATCTGTCAGTAATATATCTATCACTAAGTTTGACACATGCCGCTATAGCTTCATCTGTATAGGTAACGTTGTGGAAGTCTTCGTATTTGGGTTTGATATTGTGCAGAATATTAATCGCTTCTTCTGCCGAAGGAGGTTCGACCATTACTTTTTGGAATCTTCTATCCAATGCGCCATCTTTTTCGATATGTTGGCGGTATTCGTCTAAAGTAGAAGCCCCAATGCATTGTAATTCTCCTCTGGCAAGAGCGGGTTTAAAAATATTTGATGCATCTAATGAACCAGTAGCTCCACCTGCACCAACAATGGTATGTATTTCGTCAATAAACAAAATGACATCCCTTGATTTTTCAAGCTCATTCATGATGGCTTTCATCCTTTCTTCAAACTGGCCTCGATACTTAGTTCCGGCTACAAGAGCAGCTAAATCTAGCATAACAATTCTCTTATTAAAAAGCGTTCTAGATACCTTACGCTGCATGATTCTTAAGGCCAATCCCTCAATAATTGCCGTTTTTCCTACACCTGGTTCTCCAATAAGAATTGGATTGTTCTTCTTCCTTCTACTGAGAATTTGAGAAACTCTTTCTATTTCGTTTTCTCTACCAATTATAGGGTCTAATTTATCTTCTTCAGCTAATTTAGTAATGTCCCTTCCGAAATTATCCAATACGGGAGTCCTAGACTTGCTTCCTGCTTTTCTCTGCTGGAATCTGCTAGAAGTTGATTCTTCTTCTTCAAATGCATCTTCTGGTTCAGATGGGCCTTGAAAAGTGGGATCTGCTTTTGTAGAAAAATCTTGCTCTTGTTTGACATACTCCAATTCTGCCTTATATATATCGTAGTCTACATCGAATTGATTCAATACTTTGGAAGCAGCATTGTCATTATTTTTCAACATGGATAAGCAAATATGCTCTGGACAAATCTCCTCACTTTTAAGTTGTTTGGCTTCTAAAAAAGTTACCTTCAATACTTTTTCGGCTTGAGTATTGAGCGGTAAACTTCCAACGTGAAGTTTATTATTAGAGTCAGAAGATCCATTGATATTATCCTCAATAGTTTGCCGTATATCTGAAGTATCAATATCCAAAGATTGGAGTACTTTAATAGCCAAAGTATCTTCTTCTGCGAGTATTCCTAATAGGATATGTTCAGTACCAATATAGTTATGACCTAATCTAATAGCCTCATCTCTACTTTTAGATAAGATTTGTTTGACCTTTGGTGAAAATCTTTTGCTGTTCATAGGTTTTCTGCAGCTTGTTTAAATAGCTAAAAACAATAATACTATTAATAATACTAGAATACAAAAACTAGAGCGAGTATGTTCAAAAATTAAATGATAACTTTAAAATTATTGATTAATTCCCAACTAAAAAAAGTAAAGATTTATTAAAATAAATTAAATGTAGTTTTAGATGTACAGATAGTCAACTTTGACTATTTTTGTGAATCAAACGAACACTATAGATGAAATATTCAGTAGATAAACAAGATAAATACGTTGTTTTCTCCGTCCAAGAAGAAAACTTAAATGCTTTTATTGCGCCTGATTTGAAGTCGGAATTTGTTATTTTAAAGAATGAAGGGGTTGCAAATTTCATTTTAGATTTGACTGCCGTCAAATATGTAGATTCTTCTGGGCTAAGTGCGATTCTTACAGCCAATAGATTGTGGAGTGAGTCAGGGGTATTCGTTCTAACAGGTGTTCAAAGCAAAAGCGTGAAAGATTTAATTGAAATTTCTAGATTGGAAAATATTTTGACCATCATTCCTACCGTATCGGAATCTATTGATTATATTTTCATGGAAGAAATTGAGAAGGAACTAGGTGATAACGAGTAACTTATCTCTCTTAATTATAATTTTTCGGTTTTAATTGTCCTTTCTTTTTGAAATTAGCACAAATAGATTTTATATTTGCATCGCCTTAAGAAAAAGGTATGATTCCGTAGCTCAGCTGGTAGAGCATATCACTTTTAATGATAGGGTCCTGGGTTCGAGCCCCAGCGGGATCACAAAAAAGCTTCCATTTCGGAGGCTTTTTTTGTTTACCTCTACCTCTGTCAATAATTTTTCAATTCACAAAGTCCCAAAAGGCCATTGATTAAGCACTATATAAGGTAAGGTCTTAGATGCTCATTCAACCATTAATTTAAGCTATTCTGTAGGTATTTGACAAATTTGATGGAACAATTTATAGGTTAATCGTTGAACAGATCAAATCTACCAGCACAATTACAAATATTTTTTGGTTAGATTACGATAAATAATGATCCAGGTTAAGCCTGGGAAGGATTAAAGTGCTAGTCATTGAAGGATTAGGAAAGCTAGATGAGAAAGGGAAAACCTTTTGATGGAAGTTAAGTAATTTGTTAGTGGTTGAATTCGTTTCTATACTTTAAATTTGAAGTTAAAATCAAAATATAGAGATGCAGCTGTTTTTTCGGTATGTTTTTTTTACTTTTTCATTCTCCATCTGTTGGTCTATTAATTCCTCTGGTCAAGATTACTATTGGGTGGGAGGCACAGGAGACTGGTCAGATTATCAAAACCATTGGGCTACCCAATCCAATGGAACCACTTTTCATAATTCCCCTCCTGGACCTAATAACGATGTTTATTTTGATCAGAATTCTTTTGATGCACCTGGTCAAATGGTAACGATAAATACTGACGTAGATATCAATTCTATGAACTGGACAGGTGTAACTAATGATCCAATTTTGGCAGGAAATAACAATGTCAGCATCACGGTTCACGGGCAATTTGTTCTCGCTAATAACATGATTTTTGACTTTGAGGGAGACATCAATTTTTATTCTGAAAGAAATGGAAACATCCTAAATTTTGGTGGGAATTCTATTTTAGGGTCTATAAAATTTGATGGTTTGAATGGATCCAACGGAAGTTGGATTCTCGGCAGTGAAATAATGATTGAAAAGGATTTCTTACTAAATAATGGAAGTTTAGATTCAGATGATTATAGTATAACCATAAATGGTAAAATAATTATTAATGGGCAGGGTGTAGCAGATTTTGGAAATTCTGTTGTCACCAAAAATGGGGTCCTTAATACGTCCATTTTAAATACAAACGAAAGAAAAATATTAGCATCAGATGCTACTTTTTTAATAGAAGGAGGGGACTTTGTAATTAGAAACTCTTTTAATACTTCAGTACCGTCCACTAATGATTTAGATTTTGGAAATCTTATTTTTTTCGGATTTGGAAATATTATCTTACTAGAAAATGGTTTTAACGTCGGTTTTGATTCTGGAGGAAGCCTAACCTTTCAACAGGGAGGACAAATTAGCATACAACGATTTGATAGAAACACCAATCTTCTTGTTCAACCTACCATTCTTGAATTAGCAGGGGGGTATAACCTTACCTTAGAGGCAGGGATGAGTCTTTCTCCATCAGCGCTTATTTCAACTGGAGTAGATTGTTCAGAAATATCCATTATACAATCAAGTGTATCTGGACAAGCAGCATTTATAAATCTAACTCAAGATGTTAGCTTCTTTGGATTTAAGGATATAAAAAACTTATTTAATAATTCTATAACTGCTAATGAGTCTTTCGATTTGGGTGGAAACGACAGGATTATTTTTAACGAAATTAAGGGAAGAAAGAAATATTGGGTAGGTGGTAATGGAGATTGGTATGATAATAATTATTGGTCCTTTGTGCCAAATGGTCCTGGAGGAGTTTGTCCGCCTACACCACTAGATACGGTTATTTTTACTGATTTTTCATTTGGAGGTAATAATTTAAACGTTTCCAATAATCAGGGAAAGAATATTTTCTTTCATGATTTGGAAGACGAATCCTCAATTGGAAATCTTATTTCTTTAGACATATTTAATTTTGCTTATGCCTATGGATCAGTAAGATTAAACGAGGAGGTTAACTTTCAAATTGAAAGATTGTTTTTTCGTTCCAATGACATGAATGAGGTAATTTACCTTGCTGAAAGTCCTCCTAAATCAGTAAAAGATATTTATTTTAATGCTTCTGGATCATGGAGCGCTTTAAGCAATATAGATGTACGGGACATCTATATAT
>CALAZP010000054.1 GCA_937926355.1 uncultured Saprospirales bacterium | reverse complement strand
TACCCCCCGGAACGGTCATTGAAAATAGCGCTGCTATTTTTTACGGATTGAATGCACCTGAGCGCTCTAACAGCAAAAAATATATAGTGGGATCATTCCCAGGATTTGTCCAAATCACTACAAGCAGTAGCCAAATATTTTGGCCAGGAGTATCGGTAACAGTTATACCTAATCCATTTTTTGATCAAGCTATTATTGAAGTTAAGGGAGTGGACATGAAGGAAACATTACTTAATGTTTATGATGCTATGGGTAGATTGATTAGATCGCAAAAAAGCTATGGCAATCAAATTCAAATGAGCAGAGGCAATTTAACTTCAGGGTTGTATTTCTACCAATTATTAAACGAAAATGAATTAATAAATACAGGAAAAATTATAGTACGTTAATCTTAATCCCAAAGCAAGGTTTCCCGCTAAGTCGGGAAACCTATTTAAAAAAAACAGTCTGAAACACTAAAAAATATCCCAAAAACTAGGTCGTTTTAATTTTCACGAGATTATGATTTGTTTCAATGAGGGCCGCATGAAAAGTCATGCGGCTTTTTTTATTTTCCAACCAACCAGCTTTTAGGTTGTTTACCGACCATGAAAAGAAAAGAACTTTCCGAAGAAGATATTGATCGAATTATAGAAATGGCTTGGGAAGACCGTACCCCTTTTGATGCCATTGAGGCCCAATTTGGGATACCTGAACAGGAGGTCATTCAGTTGATGAGAAAGGAAATGAAACGGAGTAGCTGGAAACGCTGGAGGGCTCGAGTCCAAGGCAGAAAAACCAAACACCAATCTTTAGTAGGTGATGAAGTCAACAGATTTAAATCAAAAATGCAAAGGGCAATTTCTTTTAATAAAATTACAAAGAAAAAATATTGACTAATTACCGCCTAAGTATTGAACCAAATAAGTCTCTGGCTTATTGGTTTGATAAATAATACTGAAGAGCTCAGGATTATCTCTAACAACAGGAACTACAAATCTAGCAGTAGAGCTATATCCCAACTGGTCAATTACTATATAATCGGTTTTATTTTGCTCAATTAATTGGATAAACTCGTTTTGATCTGGGACTTGAGGGTACCCCAGCGCAGGTCCATCGTAAAACATGTGAAATATACCAGGTTTTCTGCAAGCTACAGGTGCTGAATTAGGCAAGTTGAATTTTGACCATTTTGCAACTTCCAAATAATTTTTGAATGCGGGTGGATAGTCTGCTTTTGAATAGGCCCTAAGGAACCTGATAGTAGGAAGTTCTAAGGGATTTTTTTGAACCCATCCGAAATTAAGAGCAAGTAAAATTCCAATAATTGGAACCGATAGGAAACTTCTGTTGAATTTGAAATAATTACTCGTCAATTGAGTCAAATAAATAATACCAAACCCTAATAAAATTAATAAAATGGGTATTAGACTTAACATAAATCTAATCCCAAACCAAACTTCTGGCCAAGCCAAAAGAATGGTAAAGGTTCCAATCACATAAAAAAGAAAAAAATCCCTGTAACCTTTTAATGAATTCCATCCTAGTAAAATTATAAAAGTAATTCCAAATCCAGCAATCAAATGACTAGTAGGCGGAAAAACATTACTACTAACTTCCGGGAAGGATAATAATCCGTATGGTATTTCTTTACCTATGTAACGAAAAAAATTAGTTTCAATTCGAGATAAAAAACCTGCTAAATCTAAATCACCAAGTTCGGGTCGATAAGGATTAACTTTTAAAAGTTCATCTAAATAGCCACCTCCAACACCAACTATTTTATTACGGAGAAAGTACGGTAAAAAAAATAGAAAAGACCAAATCAAAAACCCAAAAGCTAATTTTATTTTTTTTCTAAATATAAAATATAAAAAAGCAGCCCCAATAATGGGAAATGCTAAGGTTTTAATATGAAAAGCAAGCATACCAATGAAAGCAAGTAGAATTAATTTCCAATCTGGCAAAATCGAATCTTTCCATTTTGCCTCGTTTTTCAGAAATAAGAATAGAAAAATCATATTACACACTACAAGTGCTATTTCACTCATAATTAGTGTACTGTATTTTAATAGATGAAAATTGGTAGCCAATAATAACGCTATGAAAAGAGATTCGATGATTTTTGTTCTATTAAAATTAAGGACTACAAAAAATCCAAGAATTACAGATGAAATATAAAAGAGTGTACTTAGACTCTTTATAAA
>CALAZP010000053.1 GCA_937926355.1 uncultured Saprospirales bacterium | reverse complement strand
GGAAGCTTTCACATAGGATACCTTCCTTTCTTTGGAAAGAAGCCGCTAAATTGCAGGCAGGGTAGTACCTTTATAGTGGATTTCTAATTATTATAATTAATGCCAATTTTAATTATTGTTTCATTCTTTGTTTTGTTAATAATGGCTCTTTTTAATTGGTCAAAGAATAGAAACATCATTTTTTTGCCCTTTCATTTAGCTTCAATCAATATATTAGCTATTTTACATTATTGGTTAGTAATTGATTTTCTACCTTGCCACAGGGTCTTTACTTTTTTTTCTATGTTGAGGGAGTGGAAGCCTATCCCTTTTGGTAGATGTTTTTTGGAATAACTATTTCCAAACGTTATAGCATTGAAATAATTTTTATTTTTAATTTAAAATTAAATTTTATCTTTAAAAAAAAATCAACTGAAATGAAAGAAAATATTTTAAAAGTAAGAGCTCACGATGCTATTGTAGGAATACTATACTTAGTTAGTGTTGTATTAACATTGTTTACAACAAATTTGGATTTCTTATGGATTGCTATTGCTGTAGGCGGACTTCAGCTAATAAGTCCATTCACTAAGTTTTGTCCGGTATATTTTATTTTGAATAAAATAATGCCCAATTCCGACCCTATCCAGGATGGCAAATAAGAATTAAGTCTTTAATTGATTAATGTAAACTTCGCTTTATTTTAACCCTTTTTTTGTTTAAGTTAAGCAGCAAATGTTTACTTATATAGTTTAAAGTAATTACAAGGTAGAGGTTTTAACTGGTTTGTTATACTAATAAGGAAACCTTTCTTTAAATCTGGAAAGATGCTAAATACTTCCAAGTATGGTCATTTGTAATGAAAATAATCTTCAATACACTAATAGGATTAATAGCTTGTTTCAACAGTCTAGTTTTTGCACAGGAACCAGATACAAGACCTAACATCATTTTTCTATTAACAGACGATCAACGGTGGGACGCACTGGGTTATTCTGGTAATTCAATCATTCAAACCCCTGAAATGGATAAAATGGCCAGTGAGGGGACATACTTTAAGAATGCTTTTGTAACTACCCCAATTTGTGCAGCAAGCAGGGCAAGTATTATGACGGGTTTATATGAAAGATCTCATAATTATACCTTCGGTCAACCACCGTTGCAAAAGCAATTCATTGACAATTCTTATTTTGGTTTACTAAAAAATGCAGGTTACTATAATGGATTTCTAGGAAAATTAGGGGTTAATTTTCCTAATGCTATGGATAGTACTTTGTTTGATGTTTATCAACCCGAGGTTACTAATTATTATTGGCGACAAATCGAGCAAGGTACTAAGGAAATTCATTTAACTGATTTAATGGGACAACGAGCGGTTGATTTTATAGAAAATTCACCTGATGATAGACCATTTTGTCTTTCAATAAGCTATAATGCACCTCACGCAGAAGATAGGGCTCTGGAACAATACATTTGGCCAATGGATTTTGATACTCTTTATCAAAATACTACTATCCCCGTTGCTGCTATAAGTGAAGACAAATATTTTCTTCAACAACCTGAATTTGTAAGAGCCGGATTTAATAGAACCCGATGGTATTGGAGGTATGATACTCCTGAAAAATATCAGAAAATGGTTAAAGGATATTATCGGATGATAAGTGCTATTGACAGGACCATTGGGCAAATAAGAGAGGCGGTTGAAAAAAGGGGGATAGCTGATAATACGGTTATTATTTTGATGGGAGATAATGGCTATTTTATGGGTGAACGTCAGTTGGCAGGTAAATGGTTGATGTATGAAAATTCCTTAAGAGTACCATTAATAATATATGATCCACGTTCAAATTACAGTGGTGATATAGAAGAATTTGGTCTAAATATTGACATTGCTCCCACCATTTTAGATTTGGCAGGGGTTGATATCCCGCATACCTATGAAGGCATTAGTCTGGTTCAGTTTACCAAAGGCGGGAGACCAGAGATTAGTCGGGAAATGTTTAGGTGCGAGCATTTATGGAATTTTAAAAATATTCCTGCCAGTGAAGGAATCAGGACTGTGGAGTGGAAATATTTCAGGTATTTAGATTATCCCGAACACGAAGAACTTTATTACCTTCCCAATGATCCACTTGAAACCAATAATCTTGCCTCAGACCAAAAATACACTGACCGAATAGACGAAATGCGTAATCTATTAGAGGGGATGTTGATGGTAAATACTCAAGACTGATACATTAGTGCATATTATAATTCTACTACCACAAATTTAACTTTAAATTTACTTTTCATCTATATGTCATAATGATTCGGATAAGGGTCAAGAATACTTTTGAAAAGTCCTTGGAATTATAAAAACCTCCCAAATTAGGCAGTTTACCTTTTTACCTACTATAATGTTCTGGCATACGAATTTTGATAATTAATGCCGATAGAATGGTTAAACACCCATTTAGTATAATTGCATATTTAATTCCCAATAAATCAGCTGTAATTCCTGATATTATGGCACCAAAAGCATAGCCCAAATCTCTCCAAAGGCGAAATATTCCAATCCTTTCTGCTTTTTGTTTCGGATGGGTTACTTCAGTAATGCTTGACAAAAATGTTGGATAAACCAAAGTTAGCATTTTGGAAAGCATCCGCAATGTAGTACTCCCCATAAATCCGACCAGTGGTTAAGTTGAGAAAAATTAATAAATTAAACCATCGAATGAATGAGAATGAAACGAAGAAAATTCACTTCAAAAATTTAAGGCCCAATTGGCTATTGAGGTGCTCAAGGAGCGCGAGACACTGGTGGAGCTGGCGAAGCGATTCGAGCTACATCCGAACCAGATTTCCTCATGGAAGATAGAGTTTTTGAGCATGCAGACCAGGCCTTTGGAGGGCCGTCTGTTGCTCTAGGGCAGATAGATCAACAGAAGGAGCGAGATGAGCTTTTCCGAAAAATTGGCGAACTGGAAATGCACCGTGACTTTTTAAAAAAAGCTTAAAGAAAGCCGGTCTATAATGGAACGTAAAGCCTTAATGGATGCTAAATCGCCAGTAAGTATTCGAGCCCAGGCAGAAATCCCTATTTATACATGGCAATCAGATCATAGAGAGTTGCAGCCAAGTGCTATTTAATTCACTTTCCTTGCTATGTAGAAACCATACCCAAAGTACTCCTTGAACATTTTGTATAGCCGTATTTCATTTTGATAGGATTGGATAACTTCTATTAATACTTCTTCTATAGAAAGTTCTTCCTTAAGAGCTGCGAGCTCCGTCTCTAAAGGACCATAGTAATTGCTGAGCCAACTTTCTTCAGATAGAATGAAATGATCAACGAGTTCGTATCCGGATTCATGGAGTGTATTGATCTTTCCTTGGGAATTGTTGATTTCAGGATATTCGGCATTCCAATACGTTTCAATCTCAGCTGGGCGCTCGTTTGTTAACCAAGTGATTTCGCTTAGTGCTATGATCCCATTCTTTTTGAGGAAAGGGTGTAAATATTTTAATCCATTTTCAAACCCCATGTTGTAAACCGCCCCCTCAGACCAAATAAGGTCAAAACTTTCTTTTTCAAAGGGCAAGTCATCCATAGATCCTTGAAAAATCCGAACATTTGGGTTTTTAATTCTAGCCTCCAATACACCTAAGAAGGGTTGAAATAAATCTAAAGCAGTAATGGTCCCATTCAGATGATTCGCAAGTACGTTTGTTTGAGCACCGGTGCCACATCCAAGGTCTAAAATAGTAAGTTCATTTGATTCGCATAAACCTGTGAGCTTGATTGCCTTTAGGGTTTCCTCGTCACTCCCTGGTCCTTGACGGTAAAGTTTTGTGTTAAATGAGATAATGAAATCAAGTTGCTTTTCAGTCATATACAAAAATAAAAAAACCGTTACACTATAACAGTATAACGGTTTTATCATTATTAGTTGCTCCCCTTTTCGACGAAAGATGCAGCTATAATGCGATTATTCAGTAGGTAAAGATTACTAAACTTAAGGGTTAGTGTAATCTTCTCTAAAATTTGCTAAATAACCAAAATCTATTCATTTTAGAGGGGTCAATTTGCTCCGGAATATCCATCTTATTTATATCACCCACTTTTTTAATTCTCTTTTTGCAATAGATATGGGTTAGGTTGATCCTTATCTTTTTCGAAAGAGGTGTTAAAAACAAAGCCAAGTTTTTCTAACCGTTGAATATAGGCTTCATTTTATCTTTTACAAATAGTAGCAATAGTAAGTTTAGGCTGAGTTAAGAAAAAATGATATAAAAATCCTTAAGATGATTCAAAAGCATAGCTGTTGTGCAAAAAGAAAGGTAAATGGGTTACACCAAAAATTATCTTCCTGTGGACTATTTCTTTATTTACATTTCTTTTACATCTTTTACGATTCTTTAATAATGGAACATTGATAAATAATCTATAGGTAACATAGTCAATCCTTGTGTTTGGTACTTTCGCAGGAACAAAATTTTAACTATGAAAAATTTATTACTACTATTATTAACCCTTACAGTATCGTTTTCGTTTGCACAAGAAACTTTTCGAGGTCGAGTAATTAATGAGGAAAATTTTCCATTGCCAGGAGCTATAATCAATTTAGATGATGGGCGAATTGTTGTTTCGGATTATGATGGTTATTTTACATTATTACTTGATGGGACCAAAGAAGCAATGGTAACCTACATAGGTTTTGCTTCGCAAACTATATCTCTCTCTCCATCAGATGAGATTTTTGTAATTGTTTTAAAGCCGGAAATAAATGTCTTGGATGAGATAGTAGTTTCTGGATTTCAAAGCGGGGTTGTTAAGTCACTTAATAAGCAGAAAAATGATGTTAATATTACTAATGTTGTTTCTGCTGATCAGGTCGGTAAATTTCCAGATGCAAATATTGGGGATGCCCTTAAAAGAATCAGTGGTATCGCTATGCAATACGATCAAGGAGAGGCAAGAGATATTATCATTCGCGGTTTTGCTCCTGGCTTAAACTCGGTAACTCTAAATGGAGATCGTATTCCTTCTGCTGAAGGCGATAACAGACGAGTACAGATGGACCTTATTCCTTCAGATATGATTCAATTGATTGAAGTTAGCAAAACACTTACCCCAGATATGGAGGCTGATGCAATCGGAGGTTCAGTAAACTTAGTTACCCGCTCAAATCCAAATGGATTCCGGTTTTCTTCAACCATCTCCGGAGGTACAAACCCTGTTAGGGATGGAGGTTTTAACCGTAGTTTAGGACTTATTATTGCTGATAAGCTCAGTAATAAATTCGCGTATACCCTAAGTGCCAGTCATAATACTTCTGATTATGGTTCTGATAATGTAGAATTTGAGTGGGATGATAGCGCAGTAGATGCTATTAAGGAGCAAGATATCCGTCGTTATGATGTGAAACGCACAAGACGCTCGGTTTCTTTAAACTTAGACTATAACATAAATGCAAACAATAGTCTTTATTTCAAGTCGATGTACAATTCACGTGATGATTGGGAAAATAGATTTAGAGTTCGCTTTGATGATATTGATGACAAGGGGGATGGAACTCTTCGAATCCGTAAACAGACTAAAGGTGGTATAGGTAATGATCGTGTTGATAACAGACGTCTTGAAGATCAGCGTACCTCACGTTTTTCATTAGGTGGTGATCATCAATTTGGAAAGTTATCTATGGATTGGAAAGGTTCCTATTCTCAAGCTTCTGAAGATCGTCCAAATGAGAGATATATCAGATATGATCAAAAGGGTGCTATTTATACCGGAGTTGGGCTTTCCAACTCAACATTGCCCGGTTTTATGGTTGCAGAATCTGTACTTAACGCTACAGACGAATTCGAATATAAAGAAATCCTAGAGGGAGAATCTAACACCGAAGAAGACAATACTAATTTTAGAGTTAATTTTGAATTACCTTACGGTAAAAATGACTTTGTAAAGTTTGGTTACAAGATAAATTCAAAGTCAAAACTTCGAGATGATATTTGGTATGAGTATGATGGAGAAACTGCTTTTCCAGCAATGTCAGACGCAGTTTTCGCTAATTATGATGTAGATGGTTATTTACCAGGGCCTTACAAACATGGACTTTTTTCCACCGCAGAATTCTTGGGAGGGTTGAATTTAGGGAATTATGATAATTCGATTGCACTTGGTGAATTTGGAGCAGGTAATTATACTGCGGATGAAACGGTTCATGCTGCTTACTTAATGTTCACGGACCAATTAGGGCCAAAAACTAAGGCAATTTTTGGAGCTCGATTAGAGTATACTAATATCGATTATACTGGTTTTGAGTATGACGAAACTACTGATGAGAATATTGAGGATTTAGGCCGAGTTTCGGGAAACAATAGTTATACCAATATCTTACCTAATATCACCATACAGCATTCTATAGAAAATATTGTTTTAAATGCTGCTTATACAGTATCATTGGCTCGTCCTGCATATTTTGACCTAGTGCCTTACCGTGAAGTAGTATCTGAAGATGAAGAAATTGCCTTTGGTAACCCTAATCTTGAAGCTACCATTTCAAATAACTTTGATTTCATGGCCGAGTATTATTTTGGTAATGTAGGTCTTATCTCCGCAGGGGTATTCACAAAGAGTATAGACAACTGGTTATACACTTTTAGTGATGATAATTTTGAAGGATTTTCAGGACAATACGCAGGGTTTGACTATGAGCAAGTAAGAAACGGCAAAACTGCCAGAGTTACTGGATTTGAATTAGGACTTCAGTCAAAACTGACATTCTTACCAGGATTCCTTAGAAATACTACTTTCTATGGTAATTATACTTACACCAGTTCAAGTACAGACGGTGTTGAAGGAAGAACAGACCTTCCTCTTGTGGGGGCAAACAAACATATGTTCAATGCTTCTCTTGCTTATGAAACAAATAAATTCTTCTTTAGAGCCTCTGTAAATTATGCCGGGGAAGCATTGGATGAAGTTGGAGGTAATGAATTCGAAGATCGCTGGTACGACGAACAAACTTTTGTTGACCTTAATGCAATGTATTCTGTCAGTGATAAAGTACGTGTTTTCGCAGAAGCTAAAAACTTAACTAACCAGCCACTTAGATATTACCAAGGTCTTGTCGATAGAACAATGCAGCTTGAATATTATGATATCAACTGGAATATCGGTTTAAAAATTGATATTAGATAATGAAGTATACATATTTGATCCTCTTTGGGATACTTAGTATATCATCTGTTACTTATGGTCAAAATAAAAATAGTGGGTCGTTGGACCCACTATCTTATTTTGAGGTAAATCCCTATTTAGAATCTACTCCAATTTTGTCAGGGGGTGACGCTGCAGATGATATTTGTATTTGGGTAACCAACTCTATAGATGTTCCCATCTATGTGGTGGGAACTGATAAAAAGAGAGGACTAGAAATCTACAATCAGAAAGGACAACGCGTATTTGATGCTCCTTTTGGAAGAATTAATAATATTGATATATGGGATAGTCCTAAAGGCCCAGTAATAGTTGGAACGAATCGCAGTTTTAATAGCCTTGATTTCTACAAGTTAAATACCAATGATAATGGCTCTTTGGAGCTTTTAAATCGTTATGAAACAGGACTTTCTGATGTGTATGGTGTTAGTTTTTACCTAAAATCTCAGACAAAACCAGAAGTTTTTCTTAGCGATAAAAAGGGCCGAGTAAAACGCTATTTAGTTGAAATGATTGATGACTTCGTCTCCGTAAAACCATTAGGTGATTTTAAATTTAGATCTACGGTTGAGGGAATTGAAGGAGATCCCTACTACAGACGAGTTTACATCGCAGAAGAAGACAAAGGTCTTTGGTACATAGATTTCTCAGAAGAAAAGCCACGACGGATTAAGGTACTTAAAACAGATAAGAAGATTTTAGTTGCTGATTTAGAAGGTTTGGCACTTGCAGATTTAGGTAATGGTAAAGGCTATCTAATTCAATCTGTGCAGGGAGATAATTCATATGCATTGATTAATAGAGAAACATTAACTTTACACGCTATTTTTAAAATTAAGTCTAAAGATAAAATCGATGGTGCCGAGGAAACAGATGGACTTGAAGTTAGTACGCATCCAAGATTCCCTGTTTTGATTGTTCAAGATGGTTTTAATACCGGTGAGAATCAAAACTTTAAATGGGTGAATTGGAATGATATTCTTGAAAAATCAAATAATACTGATGAGGTTTCTAACTAATTTCACCTTAATTGTACTTTTTTTCGGGATTATATCCTGCCAATTTTCATGGGATTCTAAGGAGGTTACTATCACACCAAATGTTAATGATAGCTTATCCTATGTAATCACTGGTTATAGCAACGATGTTCGTTTAAAGGAGGTAAGCGGAATGGTTAAATCTCTCCGCTTTCCAGGTCACTTTTGGGTACATAATGATAGCGGAGATAATCCTGTTATCTTTCGAGTGAATGATTCCTTACAGATAATACAGGAAGTAGTATTAATAGGAGCACAAAATATAGATTGGGAAGATGCCGCTATCAGTGAGTATATGGGAGAGCCTGTATTATTTATTGGAGACATTGGTGATAATCTCGCTGTTCGAAATTCAGTATCAATTTATTTAATCAATGAACCTCTATCCGATCAAACATCTATGGAAGTAAATAGAAAAATAGAACTAGAGTATGAAGACGGAAGTAGAGATGCAGAAATGCTTTTGTTTGATTCTATTACTAGTGAGATTTTGATAGTTACCAAGCGAGATATCCCTTCCAGAGTCTATTCATTTCCTATAAATAGCTCAGAGAATAAAGGAATTTTAATTTTTGAAGGACATCTAAAGCTTAGTGATAATTCTACCTTGGAACCTAATGAAATATATCGAATAACAGGTGGAGATTCTTCGACAAAAGGTGAGGTCATTTTGAAAAATTATCACTCTGTGTATTATTATAGTCCAAATTCAGGTCTTAACATTAAAGATCGATTAATTGCTGACTCTCCAATTAAAATTGAATATCAGCGAGAACTTCAAGGAGAAGCAATTGCCTTAGATCAAAACGGATATTGGGTTACCTCCGAATGTGCTGACGATGGAAAGAACCACATTCCCCAACCTTTATATTTTTATAGGGGATTTAAAACCATTGAATGATTGGTTCAATAGCCATATCTTTGAGTATTTCAATAAACTAAGAAATCATCAATTTGGCTAAGAATATGGAATCCATCGACTCCCAAAAGCAAAACTTTGTCAATAATTCTATTCCTGATAGAACTGACCTTCGAGAAGAAATTATCCAGCTCAAGAAGGATAAGAATGCTGTAGTTCTCGCTCATTACTATCAGAATCAAGATATACAGGATCTTGCAGACTTCTTAGGGGATAGCCTCTATTTGGCTAAGGCAGCTGAAAAGATAAGCGAGGATGTAATTGTTTTTGCCGGTGTACACTTTATGGCCGAAACAGCTAAGATTATTAATCCTTCAAAAAAAGTATTACTACCTGATTTAAAAGCAGGATGTTCACTAGCTGATTCTTGTCCGCCAGATCAATTCGCTGAATTTAAAGCTAGGAATCCTGAAGCTGTAGTAGTTACTTATATCAATTGTTCTGCCGAAATCAAAGCACTTTCTGATATTGTATGTACTTCGGCTAATGCTGTTAGGGTTATTAATTCTATTGATTCAGATACTCCAATTATTTTTGCGCCAGATAAGAATCTAGGACGCTATTTGATAAAAGAGACAGGGCGTGATCTAATCTTATGGGATGGTTCTTGTATCGTACATGAGGCTTTTAGTTTTGATAAAATTGTAGCTCTTGCTAAAGAGAATCCAAAGGCAAAATTTATAGCGCATCCGGAGAGTAAGTCTCAGGTCCTTGAATTTGCTCATTACATCGGAAGTACTTCAGGCCTATTAAAATTTGTGCAAAAAGATAATTCAGATACCTATATTGTAGGAACTGAGGCAGGTATTTTACACGAGATGCAAAAAGTAGCGCCACATAAGACTTTTATTGCGGCTCCTGTTGAAGACGATACATGTGCATGCAATGAATGTGCTTTTATGAAACTAAATACTTTAGAAAAGCTTTATCTCTGTTTAAAATACGAACAGCCTGAAATAAATCTTGATGCTGACCTGATGCATCGTGCGATGATTCCTATTCAGCGTATGCTAAACTTATAAGTAATGTACACTGATGTTCTTGTTGTAGGTTCAGGCATTTCAGGTCTTTCTTATGCCATAGAATTAGCCGAAATATCGCCAGAGTCGATAATTACCGTTATTTCAAAGCGAGAAGTATTCGAGACTAATACCAAATATGCTCAGGGAGGTATTGCTGTAGTTCAAGATTTCAGTAAAGATTCTTTTAAAAAACATGTTAAAGATACTATGAGGGCAGGGGATGGTCTCTGTAATCAAAAGGTTGTTGAAAAGGTTATATCAGAGGGGCCTAAATGTCTTGAAAAGCTTATGAATTGGGGAGCTGAGTTTGATCGAGTTGGGAAAAACTCTTCTGAATTAGAGTTAGGAAAAGAGGGGGGACATACTGAATATCGCATTGTTCATCATAAAGATCGATCAGGATTTGAAATCCAGCGAGCACTTGTTCAACGACTTTCATCATTGAATAATATTACTCTTTTAGAGAATCATACACTGGTAGATATTATTACAGATCATCATCACAGCCAACCAGTTTTAGGTCGCTGTTATGGTGCATATGTTATTTCGAATACAACTCTTAGTGTACTTAAAATCATTGCTCAAATTACCGTACTTTCTACTGGCGGTGCAGGTCAGGTATATAATTATACAACTAACCCTGAGTCTGCTACTGGAGACGGTATTGCCGCATCCTACAGAGCCAAAGTCAAAATTAGGAATTTGCATCTGGTTCAGTTTCACCCGACCGCGTTAGCGCTAAAGGTTGACGGTTTACCTTTTTTAATTTCTGAGGCGGTAAGAGGATTCGGTGCTTATCTTTTGAATGCTAAAGGGGAACGTTTTATGTTTGACTATGATGAAAGGGGAGAATTGGCGTCTAGAGATATTGTTGCTCGCGCGATAGAAGTTGAACAAAATAAATTCAATCAGATTTTTTTAAGTTTAACCCATTTAAATGCAAATCGTGTAGAAGAAGAATTTCCCTCAATTGCAGAGGCATGTAAAAAAGTTGGGATAAGAATCACTAGAGATCTTATACCAATTCGTCCCGCTGCACATTATTTTTGTGGAGGTATAGATGTTAATCTGGATGCTCAAACTTCTCTACCTGGACTTTATGCTATTGGTGAATGCAGTCATACGGGCCTTCATGGAGCTAATCGTTTAGCCTCCAATTCACTACTTGAAGCATTGGTCTACGCTCATCAAGCGGTTAAGGCTACTTTAAAAGACCTTTTGTTGAATAAAGTAGATATTGAATATCTTGAAAAAATCCCGAAATGGAAGAACGCAGACCGAGTGATAGATAGGTACTCTTACACTATAGCTGACCTTCGAAAGAATATTCAAGATTTAATGTCTACTAAAGTTGCCATTTTTAAAACAAGTAAAGGGCTGGAAGAGGCCGAAAAAGAATTGTACGAATACTATTTCAAAATCAAAATTCTTTACGAAACTAGACAACTCACTACCCAACTTTTAGAACTACGAAATTTAATTAATGTAAGTTATTTAATTATTAAACAAGCCAAGGAGGCCACCAAGAACCAAGGTGTTTTTTTTAATCAGGACTATGCTTGATATTCATTCAGATACCTTTCAAAAACAATTAAAAGTTTTTATCGCTCAGGCTCTTTTTGAAGATGTAGGTGTAGGAGATTTAACGGCTATGGCTTGCCTCTCCTCTAGGACTATTGCTTATGCAAAATGTATTTTACGTGAATCAGGAATAATTGCTGGCCTAACTTTGGCGGAAATGATTTTTAAGCAATTTGATAAATCGATAGAATTTATTTCAAATTATGTTGATGGCGACTATGTCAAAGCTGGTGAGATTCTCTTCGAAGTAAAAGGCCGACAACGCTCTATTTTATCATCAGAGCGAGTTGTTCTTAACTCTATGCAACGAATGAGTGGAATAGCTACGCTAACTCGTAAAGTTCAAAAGTCTATATCACATACCCATTGTAAAGTTCTTGATACTCGAAAAACAACCCCTGGATTTCGAATTATAGAAAAGTGGGCCGTACAGATTGGAGGAGGTGTTAATCATCGAATGGGGCTATACGATATGATTATGCTTAAAGATAACCATATTGATTATTGTGGTTCGATTTCAGTAGCCCTTAAGAAAACTTTAGAATACTTAAGAAATAGTCAACAAGACATTCCTATTGTAGTTGAAGTTCGAAATTTAAAAGAGGTTAGAGATTGTATACCCTATGCAGATAATTTGAAAAGGTTACTTTTAGATAATATGGATACCCAAGAAATAAGAGAGGCTCTTCAGATTATTGATTCTAGAATTCAAACAGAAGCTTCTGGAGGAATCAATTTCGAAAATGCCCCAGACTATGCTGAAACTGGAGTAAATTTCATTTCGATGGGAAGCATTATCTACGACGCAAACGTCTTAGACATGAGTCTTAAAGCCTTTGAACACTAAACTATATGATAGATTATTAGTCGATATTACAGAAAAAGACGCCCCTTTTTTAAAAAATATCTATTGGAATACTCTTAACGCTCAGCTGTCCCTGTAATTCAAATATGAATGTTATTATTGAACGCACATCTGACGGAATATAATATTGTCTAAATGAACTAAAGGTTTTATTTTAGAAAACATATTAACCTAACATAAATGAATAAACTTTTATACTTTCCAGTTCTTCTAATTGCATTGGTACTTCTTTCGAGTCAT
>CALAZP010000052.1 GCA_937926355.1 uncultured Saprospirales bacterium | reverse complement strand
TTTGGTCGGTTGTCTTTTACATCTCCCTCTGAGTCTTCATAGTAGATTACGTTTCCATTTGAATCAAATTCTCTTTTTCTCCAATATCCATCTGAGTTTCCATAATAGATTTGGTTTTCGTTTGAATCGTATTCGTATTTTTCCCAATATCCACCTGAGTCTTCAAAGTAGATTTCATTTCCGTTTGAATCGTATTTTCTTTTTATCCAACGTCCATCTGAGTTGTCAAAGTAGATTTGGTTTCCTTTTGAATCGTATTCGTATTTTTCCCAATACCCATTTGAGGTTTCAAGGTAGATTGGGTTTCCATTCTTGTCTTTAATAATAAATGGAAAGTCTTTCACGTTAAGTTGTTGAGCAATTGTTTTCATGATGTGTTGTTTTTTAATTACAGTGTAAATATACGAAGAGGATTTTAACCAATCTAGACCTCTGTTAATTTGTATTTTTTTCCATCAATTTCTACTATTTTACCTTCACAAGATGGTTTTAGTCGGTTATCTACTACCTTTCCACTTGAGTTTTCAAAGTAGATTAGATTTTCATTTGAATCAAATTCTCTTTTTACCCAAAGTCCATCTGAGGTTTCATAGTAGATTTCGTTTCCGTTGGAATCAAATTCTCTTTTTGCCCAATATCCAGTTGAGGTTTCAAAGTAGATTTTGTTTCCATTCTTGTCCTTAATCACAAATGGAAAGTCTTTCACGTTAAGTTGTTGAGCGATTGTTTTCATCACTTTGGGTTTTTTTTTCTTACTTACAGGGTAAATATACGAGAGCTTCTTTAACCAACCTAAACCTCTGTTAATTTGTATTTTTTCCCATCAATCTCTACTATCTTGCCTTCACAAGAGGGTTTTGGTCGGTAATCTTCTACATACCCATTTGAGTTTTCGTAGTAGATTTTGTTTCCATTTGAATCATATTCACTTTTTTTCCAATATCCAGTTGAGTCTCCCCAGTAGATTTGGTTTCCGTTTGAATCAAATTCTCTTTTTCTCCAATACCCATTTGAGTGTTCAAAGTAGATTGGGTTTCCATTCTTATCATTAATCTCAAATGGAAAATCTTTAATTCCTAGGTGTTGTGCAAGTGTTTTCATTTTACTTCTTTTAGTTGATACTTCTTACCATCAATCTCTACCACTTTGCCTTCACAGTTTTGCTTTGGTCGGCTGTCTAGTATATCTCCATCTGAGTTTTCATAGTAGATTTCGTTTCCATTTGAATCATATTCTCTTTTTCTCCAAAACCCATCTGAGTTTTCATAATAGATTTGGTTTCCTTTTGAATTGTATTCGTGTTTTTCCCAATCTCCATCTGAGGTTTCATAGTAGATTTGGTTTCCTTTTGAATCGTATTCCCACTTTGTCCAACATCCATTTGATTCTTCAAAGTAGATTAGGTTTCCATTCTTATCATCAATGGTAAATGGAAAATCTTTAATTCCTAGTTGTTGTGCAGTTGTTTTCATTTTACTTCTTTTAGTTGATATTTCTTTCCATCAATCTCTACTATTTTAGCTTCACAGTTTTGCTTTGGTCGGCTGTCTAGTATATCTCCATCTGAGTTTTCATAGTAGATTTCGTTTCCGTTGGAATCATATTCTCTTTTTACCCAAAATCCAGTTGAGTCTTCCCAATAGATTTGCTTTCCGTTTGAATCGTATTCCCACTTTGCCCAAAGTCCATTTGAGGTTTCATAGTAGATTTCGTTTCCGTTGGAATCGTATTCCCACTTTGCCCAAAGTCCATTTGAGGTTTCATAGTAGATTAGGTTTCCATTCTTGTTCTTAATCTCAAATGGAAATTCAGTTAAACGTTAAGTTGTTGTGCTATTCTTTTCATTTTATTTGTTTTTAACATTCATGATCTGCTGCAAACACAGCGAATCTATCTTCATTTGGTTTTATGTTTACTGTATACCCCAATGATTGGGCATATCCTTTAGCTGCGGGTATGAGTTTTGAAGATAAAAAAGTTTCATCTTCATTATAGTCCATATCAATTTTAACTTTAACATTTATTTTTGATGTTAACCATTCGGCTATCTCTATTGAAAATTCAGCTTCTTTCCACAAACGTGTCCAAGAATCTCGTTTTACAAATGGAAGGGTTTGCTTTGATACAATATAATGTACACCTCTCGGTCCGTATTTATAAAGCAATTCCTCTGGGGTAAGTTTGTTTTTAATGTAGGACTCCCTCACCTTATCGCTTGGCATTTCTATCTCGTATCTACGATCAAACCTTGAAGGTCTGTTTGTAATTCTTTCCTCCAGCTTTTCTGGATAGTTCGTGGTCGCTAAATAAACGACATTATCTATTTGCTTTATACCATCCAAGAGATTCAATAGCATTGAGGTTGACCAGTGTCCCTCGCCAGCAATGCCATCAATATCCTCTAGAATTACAATGAGTGGAGTGTCTGGTTCAATTTCTCTTAGTGGACCAATTAAGTTTTGATACCAATCAATCTGATCTCCGTTGGAAAGGTTAATAACAATACCCTTCATTTCTTCGATAAGGTACTTTGTACAAAGCTGTATAATACCGGATTTGCCATTTCCTGGATCCCCATATAGCAGAATACCCCTCTTGTGAACAAAATTATATTCCTTGTATTTTTCTTTCCTGTTCCAAAACTTCTCTATGTCCTCTATCATATCCTGAAGCTCGTCGGATGGTAGATGATAGAGCTCGTCAATGGTTATTTTCTTTCTTTGTAGATAGAAACCAATCTGATTATCTTGACCAACCTCATAAAATCCAGGAAGGATTTTTTTCTCGGTTGGCATCGTTGGCGAGAATTTACCCCCAGGATGGACCGCCCATTGGTTATATCCTGTTGGTGTATTGTATTTTACCACCGGAGTTGGCGCTATTACGTCAATCTCAATTTCTTCTTGTATCGTCTGGTTTTCGATATTTTTATTACTCATTATGCCTCTTCTAGAGTTTGTGTAATTTTACCTTGCGTAAGTGTAGATTTATTTTTGCCACCTGGAATAGCAAGAAGATCGCTGAGGTTGAATACCCAATATGAACTGGATATTCTACCTCCGGAGCAAATTCTTCAACCTCTGGAATTCCACATGTTTCTAAAATTGAATTTGCTTCCTCCTTGCCAAAGAATGTTTTGACGAATTCGGTTTCCTGTTTAGCCTTGTATCTGGTAAACACTTCATTCAGTGAATGATCTTGAATTTCCTTTCCTCTTTTGTACCTTTGCATTCTCTTAAATTTTTAATAATACAAATCTAAGGAAAGAAAGCGCTAAGAAAAAATGTTTTCAGGTATTTAGTAAATAAGATATAAAAGCATCCACATCAGTCTCATATTTTATGTAATAGGATTCAAAGAGATCCAATACTCACACTCTTCTTTAGTTGGTGCATAAAAAACCACACTATCTCCAAGATATACCTCGAAAGTTGGTCTATCTTCGGATCCATCTGGATTTGGTTCGTTTTCAATGATGTTATACTCCATACTTTCCTCTTGTTGAATTATAAATTTCGATTATCTCTTGGTCTGTTAATTCCCTATCATAAACATAGGCCTCCTTTACTTTGGTGTATTGTTCACCACCATAATCAGAGTTAACTATATAAAAGTTAGTTGTGTTGGAAGCAACAGATCCAGTTCTCCTAGATCGGGATCCGTGCTTAGCACCGTTGACCCAGGTTTGCCCTGACTGTGTGCTGTTAAACTGGATGCAATAAAATAGAGTTTCCCCCACCGTGGTCTTTCCGAAATTACTACCAACGCTTGTCCATACTCCGCCAACATTCATATACCAGCCGAGATTACCGTTTCCTCCATTGTTATTGTAATTTCCAAAATCATAGAGTCTAACCACAGCAGTTGAGGTGCCCGAATATTTGTTAAATGGGGTCTGGGAATAACCAGTATGGTGAGAATATACCTTGATCCATAGACAATATGTAAATTCTGTAAGTCCATCAAAATCACCGTTTAGATCTCCGTGTGCATAACCCCAGGTATTGAGGTTGCTGTATTGCCCGGCAAGATCAAAATTCCATCCACCAGAATGGTTTGAAACTTGGTGAGGTACAGCAAATGCCATCTTAAGCCCCGATGATGGTATATTTCCTCCCATATAATTTTTCCAAATATTTTCTGCACTTAGTGGTGCATCATATATTCTTACCCCCTGCACATCTATATCAGTGTACCTGTCATTAGAATAGGCTCTACCTATTGTTAAACGTGGATTGTTACCCATAGAAAATGCAGGAACCCCAGTTCTTGTTGCTACTAGTTGACCGTTGAAATAGAATTTTATATTGCCATTACCATCATAAGTAGCTACTGCATGTCCCCACTCTCCTGTTGGGAGCGAAGCAGATCCCGTTGTGTAATCAGTGCCGTTATAGTAGTCCGCGTAAATTGCTTGGGTGTTAGCACTACTCCGGAATTCAAAAAAAGGAGTATTTGAAGAAGCTGACTTAACGTTGAAGAAAGTTCTCCAGTTTGTTGGGGTCGACCTTCTTTTAACCCATCCCTCTATTGTACATCCACTATCTAAATTTACCCCGGCCAGGGTAAATGTTGCATAATCATTCAGTCCATCAAACTCAAGATATCCGTTCTGGTTGTGGGATGGTGAATTAATTAGGGATCCGTTATTACTGTTTGGTGATATATCATACCACGAATTACCTGACCTTGGGTGGGATGGTATAAACCTGCCATCAACACAGAAAACCAAATTCTCAGTGGAGACTAAATACGGGAAGGTTTTACCATCGTCTACCAAGAGGTTATCGTTAGATGCAGCGTAGGTGAGAGCCTCTGCTACTGTTGTAAAGTTGTTGTTTGAGATCTTATTAACAGTCTCAATTAAATCGGAGTCGTTTTCACAAACTCCAATTGATGGTCCACCGCTGGATTGGTTTTGATATACTGCATATCCTCCAGCAGGTGGCTCTAAAGAGTTGTAGTAGCCGGTGGTGCTTGTTGGTCCTTTACCTTTATCTCCTGTACCAACCCACCAATTGCCTTTAGACAGGGAGTTAGATTCACTTGCTGTGTTATATTTAATAGGAAAAAAAGCCATCTCCCTATATATTGGGAAACGTGCTTGTGGTAATGAAATTAGTACCTTAATTCCTCATAGATTGCTAGAATGGCACCCAATGTACCCCTATCTGTTTGGTGTTCTAAGAATTTTGTCGCGACCTCTGCTTGTTCCTCTGGATCTATTTTCAAACCAGGACCAAACATTTTAATTACTGCTTCATATCTATGTGGACCTAGCATAGCATCAAATCTGATGTGGTAGCCATTATCCAAGCTTATATCAAGATCTATCTCATCTTTGATTAAATAGCCACTGACCTCTTCAACTTGTTCTCCTCCCTTTCCTTTCCAGTCGTCTAGAAAATCAAGCTCTTCGTTTTCTGTGTCCTTTACCTCTTTGCCGAATTCTAGATCGTCGGTACGAACCCTTCTTTTGATAATGCCATAAGACTTCCCAAAATTCTTGAGTGATTCGAGATCTTCATCAGAATAATTTTCAAAGGTTTTAAGAAAGTTCATAGGCATATCACCTTGATTTCTCTTATATATCAGCAGGATGAGGTATAATCCTCGTACGATTTTTCTTCAACAAGCAATGAACCAGTTAGGAGATTGATCTCCTTTTTTAGCTTGGCCCTCTCATCGTTGGTAAAATATACAGATCTTGCTAGATCTATAAATTTCTCTCCAAAATCTTGCTGGGATTCTAGAACTCTGATATCATCTTCGATGTACCACAGCTTCTGGTTAACCTCCTGCAATTCGTTATGCAAGGATTCCATTCTTTCCCGATCTTCCCTGTTCAGGTCATCGTAGATGCTCTTGACAATAGGGGAAAGCTCGTTGAACTCCTTCCAGACGTTTTCTAATTTAGTCTTGTCTGAGATAAGTCTCGTCTTAATATCAAGAATAGTCAATTTGTCAACTATCTCTCCGTTGGATACTTCTATCTTCATTGTCTTGCGATTTCATTTTTTTTTATTGCAGCCTCTGCCAAATGCAGAACTTTCTCTGCCACTCCATCTGGACATCCTCAGCATCTGCATCTTCTATCTCCAACCAAGGATCGGGCATAGCAATTGGACTTCTTCGCAGATCGATGGGTCTGTAGTCAACACACCCGGGTGCATCTGGGGTGATAAGCTCCTCTTTAAAGAGATCGTCCACCTCGTGTTGGGTGATGCCGAGCAACCTTGCATCTGCCACCTTCAGATGCACCATGGATTTGATGACGTCCTGGGCAGAGAGATGGTTTAGGGTGTGTCTGCAGATGAGCAGATCACACTTGGGATAATCCATCTTGGTGGTGACATCTGCCACATCAAACTTCCAATTGACCCGATCTCTATATTTCTCCGCATTTTCTGCTGTCTTGGTTTTTGAAATATCGTAACCATAAAATTTGACGTGGGGATATTTCTCCAGCACCTCCGGCCACCACAGCATGCCGCCAACGGAAACGTCCACAATAGTGCTCACACCCTCTTCCTCTATGAGTTTACAGAATAGATCCCTCACAGCAACTGTGGTGTGCATCATGGATCCGGTGCCGCTGCCATTGCCTTCCCAACCCCAAAGTCCCCTCTCATAGACCAGGTCAAAGTTTCTTTCCCCTTGCAGACTCTCGGTTGCAAAGATCCTGTGCAAATGTGATGGATTAGACTCCTGCATAGATGACATGGTAAGTGCACTCGTTATACCTCTCTCAGTCTTCTTTGTTTCTTAGCCCATCTTAGACTCAGCGCGCCTAGAGGCAATCTCAGTCATCTTTAGCTTGCGCGGTGTGCTCAGTACCTAAAGAATGGGGTTGGCTCCCCCGGCTCCCAAAGACAGGGCCAGGAGCTTGGTCTCCAGTCTATCCAGCAGTCGCTGGACAGACCTCGGTCGGAGGTTGTACTGGAAGGCTGAGCCGAATCCAGAGTCCCCACAAGAGCCCATCACGCTGTAGTGCTCTCCGTCTGCCAGCGGGATGAGCACATAGCTCATGAGGTACATGCCCTTCCAGGTGTCACAAAATCCTCTCTTGAGCCTCACGTTCCATCTCCTTTTCTTTCCTTCGACCACAGACCAATAGTTATCCATATCCCAAGCTCCCTCGACGTGCCCCTGGGCAATGAGCCACTCCACGGCCTCGTTGGTCAAGAGCATCTTGCGAGTGCCATCGTTCAAGCCGTGCAGTCCTCTCCCATAGCCCAAGTCCTTGCCCCTCTGGAGGCAGGTCTTCAATCCCAGATCTCCCAGATCGTCCAAAAGTTCTCTTAGCTCATCCATAGCATCAAAAGTACCCAATTCCTCCGGAGATAAAAAAAGCAACTGGGCTTTTTTGGCCCCTGTGTCGCAGACCCGCCGCCATCCAAGTCTACACCACCGGTTTTGATATATAAGCCATCTATGAAGCATATTAGACTATACGAAGACGAAGACCTGCTCAAAGACCTATCTAACATAGGCTTTGATCCATCTATCGGATTCATGTTTCTAGGCATCACATCTAGAGGACAAGATGACAGACCCTTAGGATTCTTGGTAAAGGCAAAAGATGAAAAGACATGTGTGAAGATGCTCATAGAGTCTATGAAGATGGACAATCCCTTTATCACCTCTAAGTATCACAGTGTGCCTAAGGATAGCACCCTTAGCTTTGACTCCATGACAGATCTAATGGTCTTTCTCTTTGAACAAGGGTATGTTGGTGATTCTGGATACTATGGTCCTTTTAAAGCCAAAGACTCTTCTCAGGAGCTTGTATTCATGGTAGACGAGTACATGATTAATGCTAAGGACTTTGTAGATCTTGCCTACAAGCACTTCACCAACGCAGACGAAGCCTTCGGAGATGCTGGCCACGCCCAAGAATTCAAATACACACCAAAAGACTTAGGTCTCTAAAGAACTTGACCCCCTTGAAATACCTAGTCATCTGCTTGATCTTAGCCTCTTGTGTCTCTGAACCCTCTAACATCATCACTCAACATGCTGTCATAGACTCAGTATACACTGAACGGAAACCTTCTGGGACACCACCACTGTTCTACAAAGACCAATGGCACATCAGAGCCAATGGCCACTGGGCGATCTCACCCACTCCTAGGTCTGTGGGAGACACTATCGTCTTCTACCACTATAAGTGATTACTCATCACAAGAGTTATCTAAGACATCATTCAGGGCTTTCATAGTTTCCTTAATGTTGGTGTTGAACAAATAGTATCACCTAACGCCTTGCATTGCGATAAATCTAAAAATATCTCTTTTTTCATATTATTTTTCAAAATCTAATCTAAATTTCCAATCTCTTACGTATGATTTAGCAACGGGTAGTAATTCACCTTTGTTATTTATAAACTCAGCCTTGTACCATCCATAACTCATAAAATAATAATTTTCTTTTAATTGCCAAGCCCTTTCAGTACCCATACACTCATTTTCATACGCATCTTCATTATTATTTTGTATTCTTAATAATGCATCAATATCCCAAAAAGCTGCTTGATGATTATAGTAAAACCTTGAGGGTACTTCAAATTTTTTAAGTTTTAATCCTGAGATTGTAATATTTGTATTTGATAATGTATATTCATACCATGGTAAGTATTCATTTACGTGAACACATTTAACATCATTGTTATTTAATAGATTAAGTGACGATTTGAAAATTTTTGAATCGACAGGAAATAATGGCCAAAAATCATCCTGTAAATAAAGTATTCTTTTATAACCATTTTTTTTTAATTCATTAAGAGCATTAACTAATCTGGTTGAAAAGTTTTTTGGTCTTTCTCCACACATACCAAAAGAAAGTGTGTTAAATCTAATATCATCTGAGAATTTTTTATCCTCAGTTAATACATAAAAAGGTAGTCCTAAATCCCAACACCAGTTAAAGTGATAAGCAAGTTGAAATCCTTCCCACAGGTGAGAATATTTATCACAAGTTTGTACTAAGATACAGGTATCATCCATTCTTAATTATTACATTTACAGATACAGTACCAAATGTAAACCAGTTATGTGGATATCCGTTTTCTATAAGTATTTGACATACATTACCTAACAAATCTTCAGGACAATCTATTCTAAACTCTATTTTTGGTATGAATTTTTTTATTCTTTCTGACAGAAATGGTAAATCTTTTTCTTCTTCTATTTTAATAAAAAGATAGTCAGCATGTGGAGTTTCATCAAATCTTAAATCGTGGTCAAAATATAATGATTTTAATCTTTCTTTAATTCTTGGATTAACTCTCGGATGAAAGTATTCCACAATTTTAGTATTTTTTTCAAAATTTAAATTAGAAAAATAAAAGGGTGTCGTGTGTTTATATACATCATCATAATAAACCTCTATTGAGTTTAGATTTTCTCTATCAACCCTATCATTAGCATCCTCCATCATATAACGATACTCGTTTAGTAAAGTTAAATCGTATATTTTCTTTTTGGAAATTGAATCTTCTCGATGTGAGTAGGTATGTAAAACTCTAGGTAAGTATAATATATTACCCTTTTCTTCATTAACTAAAGTCTTTAGAATATCGTCTGCACAAAACATCCACTTATTAGGCTCATCAAATTTAATGATGTTATTCCTCCAAGCTCTACAATCACCAATACAATACATACCAATCTCACTATTTTTTAACCTGTCATAAAAATTACAGTCATCCTTATAGTTAATCAGTCTAGTTGAGTGGAGATTACCTTTAACTGTATTCCACCTTAAAACAGAATTTGTTGAAATCATTTGTACGTTACTAAATTTATCGAAATTGTGTTTATACACCTCAAGTAATTTTGGATGCATAATATCGTCTGAATCTTGTACTAAAAATATATCAGCATCTGTTTCAGTTGTCGGTGGGTTCCAATAAAATTCTTTTTTAAAGGTTGGTAGTATTAATTTAATTTTTGGATTATTGTCCGATAATTGTTTTAATTTTTCTACAACATCAGGGTTTTCACTAAAATCGTCTGATATTATCCATTCCCAATTAGTATAAGTTTGAGAAAATATTGATTCCACCAAATCATCAAAACCATCTAAGTAATTATAAAATGATGTAAAAATTGCAAACTTCATATAAAAAGGTTTTATCTTATTATACCTTAGGGTGAAGGTAAGTTTCCTATTCTGCCAGGGATTCGCCAAAGCGTTTGCACCCCGCCGTTTACCCCTATACGGGAGGGCTCCCCCAGACTCTCACTAGTGGGGTCCCCTAAAACCTATCAAACTTGGGGTCCCTTAGCGTATGGACCCCCTAAATAAGACCCTATACACGAGGGGCCCTTGAACCCCCCTAAAAAAGACCCTATTTTTACCCCCCTCCAGGGGTCTAAGGGGGACCAAATTCCCACGGAAAATTCCCTAAGTTCCTATAGTTTTACATCCGGAGGGTCGGGGGGTTTGGTAACCTGTAACCGGGCTCCCCTGGGCTAAACCTAGCACCACAAAAAAGCCCCGGTAAAACCGAGGCTGCTGTGTGGTGTTTCTATGGGGTCTTATCCCCGGAGGGTGTACCCTCTGGATCTGAGGATCTCGAGGGATTCCTCATCCCACCTGTCGGGGATAGAACCCTCCACCTTGAGGGCGTACTCCTCCGCCTCCTCGATCTCCGGGTTGTAGACAACCGCCACGTCGTGGTAGGTGCCAAAGTCGTGGCTGCAAGAGATTCTCTTGAGATAAGCTCCAGGGGGTGGATCTCCCAGGGTTCTCGTGAGCATATCGATGAATGCTAGGCATTCGAAAATGCTGTCCTGGTGGTAGTTCGGTCCGCCCAGCTGAGCACAGGGTTCGTCGTGGGGAACTGTGGTGCCAAGTTCAAATCTTTCTCTCATGTCGTGTTGTTTTTGATTACCTGACAAATATAAGGCTTAGCCTCGGGGAGAAAAAAAGAAACGGGATAACCTCTACGAAATCCCGTTCCACACCACATAAACCTAAATCCTCTTTTAGAATGGAGAGGCTACCATATTCTGCATGTCGTAGGATGGCTTGGCCAACACCTGACCGGCTAAGACCTGGATCCGTCTGCGAGAACCCTCGTCGACTTGGATCCCGTTGTCGTGGGTGGCAAAGTGGGTAAGCCCATTCACCACATCCCAGACCTTAATCCCGGTGCGGGCATTCTTTTTCATGTCTTTGCTCATCGTGATCGTGTCGGTCCCAAAGTCGTGGAAAGCCTGACGGGTGAGGTTGTAGGGTATCCACTCCTCGAGGGACTTGGGATTGTCGGGAGCAAAGTCTCGGATCGCATTGTAGGCAAGCTCCATCTCGGCTAGCGAGGCTGGGGTGTTGTTGGCCTGTCTCACCTGCTCCTCGAATTTCCCCGGTCTGAAGCCTCGTTCTGCCAGATGGTTGATCTGTTGGAAGAGGTGCTCCATGTGTCGGGTGTCGAAAGACTTGACCTTCAGATTCTCCTGGAAAGATTTACCAATCATCCCGTTGGCACAGATCAGCCTGTGTAGGAAAGGAGAGATCTGAAAGCCGTCCTCTGGGTTGTTGGAGAATGTGACTCCTCCGTAGAAGTCTTCATCGTTGAGGCCTTTGATGCCCCAGTGGTTCTTGGGCGATGAGGTGTTGATGGTGATGGATCCATCGGAGCGAGAGGTGAAGTCGTTGACCTCCAGCTTGTACTTGTCGATGAGCTGTTCAGCAGTCTTCATGAATGCCGAGTTGGAGATGATGTCCTTTGGATCTTTGTTCACCCCAACAATCTGCTTGTCTGCTGGAGAAAGCACGAGGGATACCGAATGCTTCCCTTGGGCTGCTGTGGCAGACTTCAGTCGGTTGACAAGCTTCTGTCTGGCTTTAGTGCCAAACTTGTCGGTGAAGGACTTATCAAATTGGACGGGCAGACCAACGATCTTGCCGAGCTGTTTGAAAGCGTCGGTGGTCATCGGTACCATGTGTCCATTGACTTTGAGCAGTTGATCTGAAATGAGATCGATGTCCTGCATGGCTACCTCCTTTCTGAAGGGTTGGTAGCCGATGGCTTGCTTTTTCCTGCGAGAAAATTCGGCTGCGGAGATGGTTTCAAATTTAGGCATATGTCTTATTGTTTGAGATTCTTGAAGTGGTCTTCTATAACTTGAAAGTGGTTGGGTACAAAGTCAAACTCGTCCTGCAGTGATTTTTGTTGAATCATCATAGCCAGTACGTGCTCCATCTTCTCTATGTCATCCCAGAGTGCGTATCCCTCCTGGACTTCCATATTCCCGATGATTGCTTCGATGCGTTCTTTAAGTGTCACGATATCTTATATGTTTGATTAAGGTGCAATATATGGTTTTACTGCGAACAAAAAAAAACGAAATAGGCGGCGGGTTTGGTTCAACCGATACAAAAACCTCCCCCGCCGCTGGTGACCTTGTAAGTTAAGAGAACGGGTTCTCCTCTGAACCGATCTTGACATCAAGCTGGCCCGTGCCTAAAAGCTTGTCAAATGCATCCTCCTCTTCTTCTATCTGTTTGCGCTCTTGCTCGTAAGTTTCACGGGCTCCCTCGTCGATGGAGAATCGCTTCTGGTCGTATTTCACATCCCCGGTTTCCTTGAGGGAGAAGTACATCTTGCGATTGACCGGACCACGACGGTTTTTGGTGAACATCACATAGGCGGTGCCGGACACCTCATCTTCGTATCGGATCTCCATCATGCCCGTGGTGTTGTGCTTGAGCTTGTTGGACCCGACAAAAACTCCACCCTTTGTGACCTGCTGGATGGCTAGGAAAGTGGTGTGCTTTTTTAAATCGTTGTTCCCAAGGTTGTTGCGGATCATTTGGTCGATCAGCCACTTCTCCGACCCAGAGGTGGTTAGTCGGTTGACCTCCTTCACCGCCTCCTGGACCTCAACAAATGAATCGATGAGGACAACGTCGTAACCGGGGGATAAGGCCTCTTCGATGACGAGCTTTGGATTGTCGTCGAGGTATTCACCAAGGAAGAGAATATCGATATCGCCAAACTTCGGGTAGCGTTGCACGTACTTATAAAGATCGATCCTGGTCATCTCCGCAGAGATGAAGAGGCATTTGTATCCGCCTTTGATGAGGTCGGAAAGAACGTCTAGAGTCACTGTGGACTTGCCCACACCAGGATCACCCACCACCATATAGTTGGTGGCCTTGGGTAATCCACCCTCGAGGGTAAAGAGCTGGTCAATGGCGCGACCAGTGGGCATGGGGACAAATAGATCTGGATCAAATTGCTGATCCTTCATTTGCACCAATTCCAGTTCTCGAGAGCGATCTGGTATCTGTGGGGTGACTCCGTCGGCGGGGAGTCCTGCTTCAATTCTTTTTTGACGTGCCTTGGCACGCACTGATTCTGCAATCTTTTCCCTTGTCTCTTCCGACATGGGCTTGCGGATACCGGTTGATTGTTTTCTTGCCATGCTTTATTTAATTATAATGATCTCACAAACGTAATGCTTTTCCCCGAGGATAAAAAAATGAAGCCGGGGGAAAGAAGTTAGGATAGTCCCAACTTCTTCTTTTTAGCTTCTGACTTCGTCCCGTAGGTGTAGGCGTAGCAGTCGTCTCCCAAACCTCTCTCGATGGACTCGGGGTTGGTGAGCGGGAGTGCGCATCGGCAGCACTTACCCTCGTGGAGGAGGCTTACTCCTTTTTGGCGGAGGGACATTGGGTTGGCGTAAGCGCCAGCGATGAACTTCATCACTTTGGCTACCTGACCGTTGGCTTCCACGCCCTTGCCGAGCACCCATTTGTTCTCGTCCTGGAAGAAGTAACCTCCAAGGACCATGCCTTGCTCCTTATCGCCCAGGAGGGAGATGCCGATGGTGAACTTGGGAAGCTTCTCGAGCTTGCCCTCCTCGTTGCGCTTCTTCCATTGCTTAGACTTGATGGTGATGTGGTTACCAGTTGCAGGGTTGTGGAAGGTGAGGACCGCGCGGCCAGCTGTGAAGAGCTGGGGGAAAGTGAGCGGATTGACGTTTGATCTGATCATGATGATGTTTGTTTGATTACTTAGCTAATATAGACATAACCCCCGAGGATAAAAAATGGAATGGGGTTAATTCTGAATTTTTTTGAAATCCACCTAAAACAACGATCGCTCCGACAGGGTTCTTCGTGGTAGGCCCTTCTTTTTTTTAAAAGCGCAGGTTGGAGTCTACTCTTCCGGATTGTTGGTCCAGGCCCGTCTTGTTGTTTGACTCTATAAAGATAAGGTTTATCCTCGGGGAGAAAAAAAGAAACTTAGTAGTTGTCGTAATAATTGTCGTAGTTCTTTCT
>CALAZP010000051.1 GCA_937926355.1 uncultured Saprospirales bacterium | reverse complement strand
ATCTAATTGAAGTGGAGAAGGAGGATCTGCCTGCTAATGGACTCAGCACAAAAGACATTATATTAATTCAAAAGCACATCATAGGAATCGAACCTATCACCTCCCCTTTTGCCCTTATGGCAGCGGACTTTGATGCATCGGGGAGCATTAGCATTTTGGATATCATTCAAATACGAAAATTAATATTGGGGTTCGACCAATCCAACTCTGATTTCGAAAAATGGCTGTTTATTCCTGAAGCTCATGCTGAACAGATAGATGCCCTTCCGATAGATCTCGATCTGATGTCTGGAATTGAAATACATTTGGAGCAAACTAATACTTCTTCGGTTGATTTCATTGGGATCAATAAAGGGGATGTGGATATGTCTTATTTGCAGGAAATTGAAACGAGAGGTGCCCAAAAAGAAATCTGGAAGGTGCAATACCAATCAATAGCCGACGGACAGGAAGTAGAAGTTAAAATTCTAGCTAATGAAGCTGGCCTAGCCCATATAGAAGGTTTTCAAGGGGCATTTAAGTGGGATCCAGCCTTAAACTTATTAGGTTGGGAATCAGAAAATCTAACTGCTTCTCACTTAAATGTTCACGAGAATCATTTGTCATTTAGTTGGAATGGGGATTTAAAGAACAAGGAAATTATTACTTTAAGATTTAAAATGCCGCAACAGAATCACTTGAATGACCTTTTTAAAATCTCCAATCGCCAATTAAATGCTGAGGTTTATTTAAAAAATGGTTCTACCTATTCATTGGATTTATCCTTTGAAAATCTGATTGAAGCGGAAGTAATTAGCGCTTTTCCCAATCCGTTCAAAGATGTAATAGAAATATCTTTCGAGGGGAAAGGACAAGACTTGGACCTCTATCTATATGATATTCATGGAAAGCTGCTTGAAACTAAAAAAATAGTTGATTCCAAAAGCCCCCAAAAAATTACTTTAGAGACCAATAATTTACCTGAAGGCACCTATGTAATCCAAGTGAAGGGAGATGCTTTTAATCAGGTGTTAAAGGTGGTCAAACAATGAGTTGAATGGCCATTAATCTTCATGGCAAAATTGAATGGTATATCCAGAATTTAAATCTCTATTTATTTTAGTTTGCCGAGAAATTAAAGAATGAATACCTAAAAGAAAAAGACGATGAAAAAGATTAAAACATTTGATCAACTCCTTGATGAAAAGTATGGTAAAAAAGGAAGCTCTGATAGATATAAGTTTGATGCGGATTCTCTTGCTTTTAGATTAGGTGCAATGCTTAAAGAAGCAAGGGTTGAAGCAAACTTGACTCAGGAAGAACTTGCCCAAAAAACCGGAACGAAAAAAAGTTATATCTCCAGAATTGAAAGAGGTCTAAGTGATATCCAAATTTCTACTTATTACAAGTTAATCGAAATCGGTCTTGAAAAACATCTAAACATTTCAATAGGATAAACATTGACCTCCGGTAAGGTATTGAATTACCTAAAGAACAAATCTCCCTTGTCCAAAAGAATGGTTCATAGATAAATTGAATTCTTCATTAATAAACAAAACCCCCTGAAAATC
>CALAZP010000050.1 GCA_937926355.1 uncultured Saprospirales bacterium | reverse complement strand
TATTTTGCCCCGAAAGTCGTGTAATCTGTTTGGGGTTGCCACCAGATAATTTGAGGCGATAAATATGTTGTTCATAAGGATTAACACCATTGCCAGCATAAAACAATACATCGCCAACAAATTTTGGGGCAGATAGCACATCATAGGTCGGATCAGTCAAAAGTTGTGGACCCTCCTCAGGCGTTGTGGCATCAATCGCATAAAGGCCATACCTATCACCCATATCGCTTAAAAATATAATCTTCTTTCCATCCGGATGCCAGGTAGATGCAAATGAGGTGTACATCCGGCTCTCTCGAACCCCCCTCCAGATTTCGCGCAGTTGACTTCCTCCGGATGCAACGACCCACAACACGCGTTCAACAGCCGTATCAGAAGCGGTGTCAATCAACAGCGTACCCTCATCTGACCAGTTAAAGTCTATAACCTGATTGGCATGAGGATGGGGCAAATCAAGGTATATAATATTACCAGTCTCTACATTGAGCAAACCTACTCTGCGGATCTCGTTGGGATCACCTGGATAACCTCGACGTACTTCATTGGGATGGGTTTCGGCAGCGAGATAATCCGGAAACGGTACTTTTCGCATCTCACGTCGGTCAACGACATGAAATGCAATGGTCTTCCCATCTGGCGACCATTTATAGGTAGGCCCACTCCAAATGCCTGGACCAATTTCACGTTCCGGCCGACTGTAACGACCTTTCGGCAAACTGGAAAGACTGGGGATACCGATTTCTGTCAATGGTCGATTTTTTTTAGAAACCAAATCAGCTAGCCATAGGTCACCGTTTGATATATAAGCTACCTGCTTTCCATCTGGAGAAATCGAAAGGTGATGTCCTCCGGCTTCGATAGGCATTAATTCGAGATCTTCTCCTAAGCTCAGCGAAGTCTGCCAAAGGAAGGGACCTCGCAAACTTACTATGTTGTTATCATCGGACCAGACCACTTCACTTACCGATGTAGATCCTTTATCGGATACCTTGCGAACTTCCTTTCCATCACTACTTGCTACCCAAAGGCCACGCTCAGAAACTCCTGGTTTACTCCATGAAAAGGAAAAGTGTTTACTATTAGGTGCCCATACTGGCTGTGACGGGGTTGTGCCTGTTAGTGTGGGTGTGGTAAACAGCTCATCGAGGGTAAGCCCACTTCTTTGTGAGACAACTTTCAAGGGTATGGTCATCAATAAACTCGCCACTATCCATATTTGCCAAAAAAATAGTTGTTTCATGTCCTTTGATTTAGTAATCTGTCAATAAAAATAATCTTATATCTGCCATATACTTCTTTACCTTCGGTAAAAACGAAACCATAATTTTTCATGAAAAAAGTACAATATCATTTTGGTCACGGTCTCGGCTCCTCCGATTTGAAAACTTGCTAATCCTTCTCCCCAAATCATGTAGGCTAAGATAATGGTACTTATCGTTCCTACAATCCGCCAAGAGATAGATTTGAGAATATGCCTCCGATCCGGGCGATGTAGGTAATGACCATGCCAGAGCCTTTCATGGGTGTAGTATAAAACCATTTTAACCAAGGCATCCGCTATTCCAATTTGAAGCCCCGCACCCAAATTTCCAGTAATTAGCCAAGACAACAATAGAGTATCAAGGGTTCCAAGTACCCTCCATGAAATGGTTTTGTATAAATATATTTTTGATTCCAATGAAAGGCTTAATTCGAATTATTGCAATATAGTAATTAAACCTAAGCAGTATTTGCCACTGTTAGCTTCTTAAAAATTGGTTCAGCTAATCAAAAGAAATAAGTCAACTATACTTTGACATCATCTAGATATTATATTAAGGATTCAATTTATAAAGGCTACCAGCGGAAGGATCTAAAATCAAACTGTTGTTAGGGTACAGCAGTAAAGCTGTTTAAGAAGCTATCAATTTCAACTAAACCGAATATCTGGAATTTTGGGACAGTTGGTTACAAAACCAAAATGGATATTAGAACCCTTCAAAAGTAGGCAACAAAAAAAGTGTGAAAGCCATAGACTTGCACACTTCAATTTATCGGCGGAGGAGGAGGGATTCGAACCCCCGGTACCCTTTCGAGTACGTCGGTTTTCAAGACCGATGCATTCAACCGCTCTGCCACTCCTCCGGCTGCGTATTGCGGATGCAAATATACATTTTCTTTATTTTTTTTTGTAAAAAATTCATTTTGTATAAAAATTAGGTTGTTCATTGGCTTATTATTAATTTTCCAAGCGGATTTCTCAACTTTACAAACTACCACTATGAATTTTTCATCTCTTGACTATACCATATTTTTCGTCTATCTGGCTGGAATGATTGGATTTGGAATCTGGATTTCTACCCGAAAAAAGGAAGGACCAGAAACCTCACAAGATTACTTTTTAGCCTCAAAAGCATTGCCATGGTGGGCAGTAGGAGGGTCCCTAATTGCCTCCAATATCTCTGCAGAGCAATTCATTGGAATGTCAGGCTCTGGATATGTAGTTGGGATGGCCATTGCCGCTTACGAGTTAATGGCTGCTTTAACCCTTTTGGTGGTAGCTAAATTCTTTTTGCCAGTTTTTCTTCAAAAAGGAATTTACACCATGCCACAGTTTCTCGAACAACGATTTGATAAGCGCGTCAAAACGGGTTTAGCCGTGTTCTGGGTATTACTCTTTGTTTTTGTCAACATAACTACTGTACTCTATTTAGGTGGTTTAGCTATTGAAACCATCACTGGTTTTCCATTAGTTTTAGGAGTGATTGGTCTCGCCTTATATTCAGCCTCTTTCTCGATATTCGGTGGGCTTAAAGGAGTGGTATGGACAGATGTTATTCAGGTAACTGTATTAATGTTTGGTGGGTTTCTGGCGAGCTATTTGGTATTGGAAGCCTTGGGGGGTAGTTTCTTAGGCGGATTAGAGGAACTCTATACTAAGGCCCCTGAGAAATTTGATATGATATTGGAAAAAGGTCACCCTGAATATATAAACTTGCCTGGGATAAGCGTCCTGATAGGAGGAATGTGGATCGCCAATTTGTACTACTGGGGGAATAATCAATATATCATCCAACGATCCTTAGCAGCTAAGTCCCTTAAAGAGGCTCAAAAGGGTACTGCCTTTGCCGCACTCATGAAAATGATTCTTCCTATCGTTGTGGTGATTCCAGGAATAGCTGCTTATGTACTGGGTGCTGATCTAGAGAAGCCCGATCAAGCTTACCCTTGGGTGCTTTCTAATTACGTTACCGTTGGTTTCAAAGGTTTGGCATTCGCAGCATTAGTGGCCGCCATTGGTTCTTCACTCAGCTCCATGGTTAACAGCGCATCTACCATTTTTACCCTAGATATCTATAAGCCATTCATTTTTGGTGAAATTTCAGAGAAGGAAGAGGACGCCTCTTTCATCGGCAAAAGGGAAAATAAAATGGTTAAAGTGGGTAAAATAGCTTCAGCAATTGCCTTGCTCACTGGGGTTATCCTAGCTCCTTTCCTCGGGAATTTAGATCAGGCATTTCAATATATCCAAGAGTATACTGGTTTTATTAGTCCAGGTGTAGTAGCTATTTTCCTTTTTGGTATGTTCTGGAAAAGGACCTCAGCAGATGCTGCTCTTACCGTAGTGGTCCTAGCGATACCTTTTTCCGCAGGAATAAAAATGTTTTTCCCTGATTTTCCTTTCATCGACAGAATGGGCTTATGCTTTTTATTGCTAAGCGCTATACTGGTAGGAATTTCTTTATTTCAAAACAAAAAAGATGATCAAAACGCAATTAGTGTTCATCCTTCTTCGTTTAAGACCGAAAGCGTATTCAACGTAATCAGCCTTATTGTTTTAGGTTTATTAGCAGTGATTTACGCGGTTTTTTGGTAAAACCAATGAATGAGTGAAATAAACTAATTATCCCATAAACTAAGCAAGTTCTTGATAAAGGACTTGTAACTGTTATCCTATTACATCTGTTTAGGATAATGGAGTATTAACAAACAGGTATGCTAAGGTATCCGACTTACAGGTGTTTTGCAGCGGTTTTGATTTTCTTTA
>CALAZP010000049.1 GCA_937926355.1 uncultured Saprospirales bacterium | reverse complement strand
GTCAACTGTTTCCAGTCCTTTCCTCCATTTACCGTAAGGTATAATCCACTCCCTGGTCCACCAGAATTGAAAAACCAGGGATATCTGCGGTGTTCCCACATGGCTACTAAAATTTTATTGGGATTAGAAGGGTCCATGATCATATCGGCTACTCCGGTGGAATCATTGACATACAGCACCTTTTCCCAGTTTTGCCCACCATCAGTGGTTTTGAAAACCCCTCTTTCCGGGTGGGTACCCCAAGGTGTTCCGATGGCACCTACGTAAACCACATCTGGATTGGTCGGGTCGATGATAATCCTATGAATATGACGTGTATTTTCTAGGCCCATAGATTGCCAAGATTGACCGCCATCTAATGATTTAAACACGCCATAACCACCGTTCAAACTATTTCTTGGATTGCCCTCACCAGTGCCTACCCAAACCACATCCGGATTGGATTGCTGAATCGCTACCGCACCTATGGAAGAGGTCACCTGATCATCGAAAATGGGCTTCCAGGCAATTCCGCCGCTTTCTGATTTCCAAAGACCTCCCGATGCTGAGCCCGCATAAATGATATTTGGATTATTGGTAACAGCATCAATTGCGGTAATCCGACCACTCATACCAGCAGGTCCGATATTTCTGGGCTGCATATCTTTTAAGAGTGCCGATGAAAAAGACTGCGCATCCAAAGCCAGGACAGAAAACATAAGGCTTACCGAAAGGGCAAAATATTTCATAATGGAAGATTTTGATATAATTGCAATATATTAATTATTCATCGTTTCAACTTGGTTACAACTCCCTAATCTAATATTGACCGAATTAATTGGGCATAAGCATTAGCATATTGTTGCATTCCCAAATCACTGGGATGAATATGATCTACAAAATGGTCGGGTCTCAAATTTAGTGTACTTTTTGTCAATAAATAAAGGTCTTCGACTTCGTCAAAAATCAATTTTTGGTATGCCTTTTGGAGTTGAGTATTGAGTGCTTGAACCTCAATATCTTTTGCTGTATTGGTGGCCTCATTAGCATATCCCGGATGTTCCGTTAAAACAATTGGAATATTGGGCTGTCGATCTCTAATTTTTTTGACCGCAGAAAGGACCAATTGGAATACATCGTCTCTTTGGGTGTTGAGATTAGGAAGACAATCTAGGATTATTAATGCTGCATCTATTTCATTGACCAAATCAATGAGTTCTGGTTCTAGACGGCCATTTCCAGAAAAACCCAAATTAATGACGGGTCTTTCTAATTGGCGCTCTAAAATATTCGTCCAAGCCATTCCGGGTCTAGAGGCACAAGCGCCTTGACAAATGGAGGTTCCATAGGCAATAATTGGCTTGGTAGGGTTAGCTGGAAGAAATGAAAAGTCAGCGCCTTGATCGATACCAAAATACAGACTATCTATTTCGTTATACAGAGGTAAGTAAAGTTGGTACCGTTCACTACTAGAATCTAAAGGGTAAGAAAATAGGGCGTTCTCCTCTATTTTATAGCTGCCCCAATATCTTAACCAATCGCCATTTTCGCTCCTTCCGTATAAATCTACCCCACTTACTCCTGTAGCAGGCATGTGGGGCATAGCCACGGCATTTTTCAATTTATACTTCACCTTAAGTTGGGATGCGTTGGTCTTAAATTGGATGGAAAGACCCGCAGCATGTTTGGACAGATTCCAAAGTGGAGTGCGAACGTCACTTTCTGCTCTATTGGGTAATCGGTGGTAATCCGCAATTTCAGGGGAGTTCCAACCTTGACCTGCAACCACTGGAAAAGCAGCTTCAACAGGTTGATACCAGTTTATTGGCTCGCTGTCTTGTGCGAAACAAAACAAAGTAGAAAGGATCCAACCCAAGCTGATGAACAGAATACGCATAAAAATGTAGTTATTTTATAAATCAAACTCAATAGAGACGGTAAACTAAGCAAAAAAGAGGAACATGGGTGCAAGAGCACTCTAATAACAAAATGATTTTATTATTTTTAAAAGAAAAAACAATGATTTTTAGGTCCAAACTAGCTAACCTGTTTGTTGCGCTTGTAGTACTTTCCATTCCTTCTTACGGACAAGTTGGATGTCTCCAGAACCTTACCCTTCCATTGGATCAAAATTGTCAAACCAATTTGACTTCTGCAATTTTGACCCTACCTTCTACATCCAATTATATGGTTTGGGCCGACAAGAATGAAGTTCCCAATAACCTCAATGGCAGTCAGGCATCGACCACCTATACCATTGATGGAGCTGGAACTTGGCATTACGGTGTATATGAGACCAATTTGGGAGATAACGGTAAGCATGCTATGGTTTGTTCAGGAAGCCTCACTACCGAGGACAAAATTAAGCCCCAATTTACCTCAGCCACTTATACCCAATATGGAACTTTTAAAAAGATAAATCACAAAGAGTGGGCGGGAACCTTAAGCTCATCAGATCCTGCCTTTCGACCTGCACAATGGTCTTGTTGGCAATCTACTAATCATGCAGATTTAAATTTCACATGGCCTCATGGACAAGATCGAAAATACGATGTACTCTCTATTGTGCCCTCTTTTTCTGGATATATGACCATAGTTGCTCAATCGGATGATTTTGACCCTACTTTGGCAGTTTATG
>CALAZP010000048.1 GCA_937926355.1 uncultured Saprospirales bacterium | reverse complement strand
ACCTCTTTCTTGACCTTGAACTGCAACGACATTCATGACGGTTCTCTTTTAATTTATTTTTTCGGTTTGCAAAGATAATTAAATTTTATTTCCAAACTATGTTTTTCTTATTCGCTTACGAAAAGTTGTGAAATAGAAAGATTATCATGGGTATGCATAATAGCTTTGGCAAATAATTCAGCAGTGTGAATCACCTCAATTTTAGGAGAACTTCGCTTTAAAGGAATGGTATCGCAAATCAGTAACTCTTCCAATTTAGAATTTTCAATATTTTCATAAGCTTTACCAGACAATATAGGATGGGTACAAATTGCTCTGACACTTTTAGCGCCATTTTGAATCAAAACATCGGCTGCAGTGCATAATGTTCCCGCTGTATCTACTAAATCATCTACCAAAATCACATCTGCTCCCTTTACATCCCCGATAACCGTCATCCCCGCCACTTGATTGGCCCTTTCTCTATGTTTGTCACAGATGACCAGTCTGCTTTTAAATTCTTTGGCATAAATCCGGGCTCTTTTCACTCCACCAACATCAGGAGCTGCAAAAACCATATTGGAAATATTTTCACCATACCGTCCTCGTAAATGTTTGAAGTAAAGATACTCAGCCTTTAGGTGGTCAACAGGTATGTCAAAAAATCCTTGAATCTGATCAGCGTGTAAATCCATAGTCATGACCCGAGTGGCACCAGCAGCTTGAAGTAAATTGGCCATCAATTTAGCACTTATTGGAACTCTTGGCTTGTCTTTTCGATCTTGTCGAGCATATCCAAAATAAGGAATGATAGCACAAATATAGGCTGCCGAAGCTCTTTTAGCCGCATCTAACAAAAGCAAAAGTTCCATCAAATTTTCTGCTGGAGCAAATGTAGATTGGATAAAAAAAACATACGAACCACGAATTGATTCTTGGATCTCAGGATGAATTTCTCCGTCACTGAATCTCTTAATATTTAGAGTTCCTAACTCCTTCCCGTAGTTTTCAGCAATTTCTTCTCCTAAGTAATGAGAATTCGTACCGCTGAACAAATGGACTTTAACCTCTTGATTGATAGTACTGGATTTATTTTTAGCTCCTTCCTTTTTCATCAATGAACAACTTATTTTTTACGATTAGTTACAAAAAATACCAGATTTTCTAAAGAGTCTCTATATGTCGAGGGCTTAAAACTCCTTAATATTTTTATGGCTTCATCTCTGTATCGATGCATAGAAGTTTTCGCATACTCCATTCCACCACTATTTAAAACAAAGTCAATGACCTCCTTTACCTTATTAGTGTCTTTGCTTTTTTTCTTGATAATCTGAATGATTCTTCTTTTCTCTCCTTCACTCGATTGGTTTAACGCATAAATTAAAGGTAAAGTCATTTTCTTTTCTTTTATGTCTATACCCAATGGTTTACCTACATCCTCCGATCCAAAATCAAATAAATCATCCCTGATTTGAAATGCAATGCCAATTTTTTCTCCGAAGACCCGCATTTTTTCAATCTCCTCGTCAGTAGCTCCAGCTGATGCTGCTCCAGCACTGCAAGCACTGCCGATTAAAGACGCTGTCTTTTGTCTTATGATTTCATAATACACCTCCTCTTCAATGTCTAATTTTCGGGCTTTTTCAATCTGTAGTAATTCTCCCTCACTCATCGATTTAACCGCCTCAGAAACTATTTCTAATAACCGATACTCTTTATTTTTTAAAGCCAACAACAAACCTTGAGACAATAAATAATCTCCTACCAATACTGCAATTTTGTTCTTCCAAAGTGCATTGATAGAAAAGAAACCTCTCCTAATCAAGGAGTCGTCCACCACATCATCATGCACCAAAGTAGCAGTGTGCAATAATTCAATTAAAGAGGCCGCCCTATGAGTACCTTCTTGAACCTTGCCAATCAAACCAGCAGCTAAAAACACGAAGACGGGACGCACTTGCTTACCCTTCCTCCTGACAATGTAAAAAGTGATTTTATCTAATAAGGGGACCTTACTGCGCATAGCTTCCCTGAAATGCTGCTCAAAAGCCTCTAACTCTTGAATTACCGGTGCCTTTATTGCATCCAGGGTAAGTGTCATGATTTGGATATTATCTAGTTTTCATTGAGGCGCAAAGTTAATGATTTAATCTAATCATTCTCCCGCTATACCAAGCTTGATTAAATTCTATTCTAAAAAAGTGCAAACCATGCATATATGGAGACCCCATGGCTACCGTCCAAGTACTTTCTCCTTCACCCAAAATCCTTTGCTCATGATAAACTACCTTTCCCTCATTGCTATAAATAATAAGATTTACTGGCTGACTTTCTAAAAGAGTGAAATCAAAAACGGCAAAATTTTGAATAGGATTAGACCTTAACTTAACCCCATCTAATAATAGCTCTGGAGTTTCCCCCATGCTAGGCCTCAATTCAATCGGAATCATCACCTCACCATCCGCATAACCTTCGGGATTCATCCATTCACTGCCTACTTTTATCTTACCACTCAATAATCCATCCTCTTTCGCAATGACCACTAAAGTGAATAAGCAACCACTTGCACCGGAACCATCCCAACTGATCAGTATTTTATTTTCATCACCTAAGGAACGATTAATATGCTCTGCTCTGACTTTTCCTTCCACCAAATCTTCAATTTGTAATCCAATATAGGCCAATTCAAATTGAAAACCAGTTACCTCTTCCCTATTTCCATAAAATGTAATTTCGTAACGATTCCCTTTCTTTAAGGCGACCTCCTGGTAGGTAATGATTAAGGAGGTATTATCCCTTGCCTCAATAGCAGTTAAATATGAAAAATTAACATCCCCTACCTTAATAGCCACAAAATCTTGATTCCATTGCTCCTCCTCTAGTTTAACCACCTGAGTAATTTCAGGGAAAGGCTTTTCCCATGGCCGACGAATATCAGAAAATTCCCAATCGCCAGGAATAAACCTCCAAGATTTTCCGAAAGGAAACTCATCAATTTGTTTCAAAATCATTTTCCTCATCCAAATAATATCTAAAGTCGATACAGAATTGGATCCATTAACATCCGCTGCAATCAGTTGATAGGGATTCTCCAAAAGCTTTTCACCCAAAAGATGTCTCGATACCATAATTAAGTCCAAAGTACTGATGCCTTCCGAATCCTTTCCATTTTTTTGCGGAAGCAATAAATAATCCTCCCCCCGACTCATTGGACCTACTGTATAATTCCCATCAGATTGTGTTCGAGTTACCTCCAAGGAATCATTAACAGAAATGGTTACATCCGATACCGCTTGTCCATTTCCAGTCCTAATTTGACCACTGATGATCCCATAACCGCATAACTCCAAATTATCTTGTAACACCAATTGACTGGTACAATAATCTTTATTTCCTGCACTATCTTTTGCAATAATCGCTACAGTAAGTGGCAACCCAGAAAAATCAATATCCTTACAATAAAGGACTAGACTGCTGGAACCCACTCTAGATAATGGATCTATACTTAGGGGCTTTACATGAACAATTTCATAAGCTTTGGTATCACCACTGCAATCCTCAATAGGAGTCTGTAGGAGAAAATCGGTTGCCAAAACTTCTGCTACAGCTCCCTCTCCGGTAAGATCTGGCATCAATTCCACCGCCAATCCATCTATACAAATGGGAGCAGGCCCCTTTTCATCAGTGACTTTTACCTCTGTAGCAATAGATTGTACATTTCCACAGCCATCAGCCGCGTATATAGATAATTCATATTGTCCCACGGGTAAATCAAATTGGATATGAAAGACAGTATCTTTTAAGGAATAATACTTCGAATCAACTTCACTCGAATAATAATCAGTGTCCAATGACCGAATCAATATTTTTTGAATAAACAGCTGGTCTGCATTGCGGGTGCATCGGTCTTTAAGGGTGCCACTTATCTGAACAGTTGAAGCACACCCATTTTCACCATCATTAGAAAAAGAAAATACATCAAAAGATGCTCCATTTAGTGATATTTCAGGAGGCACTGTATCAATAACACTTATGATTTGCTTGTATCTAAAAAATCCTAATCCCAAATCAGATAAAGAATCCTCCTTACAGCCTTTCATTTTACTCATTTCTTTTATGGAAAAAGAATCTATCGCATTACCCGACGATCCTTTAAGTATCCATATTACCGATTGACTGGAATCAATTAGCGCAGCTTTTCCCGAAGGGACTTCCTCATAAGCAACTAAAACCGATAGGGCGTCCCCTTTTGTCCCATCTCCGTTCCAATCTCTCCGCTCTACAGTCCATGGAATCGAACATTCTGGAACATATTCACACCAATTTATGATAGAAAAACTCCGGTGAATCTGATAACACTCCTCCGCTCTTGCATCAAATCGCTCCTCTTGTACAGAGGAAGTGATTAAATCGCATCCCCATTCAGAAATTTGTAACTCCTTAAGCATGTTTTCTGTAGAACAATTGCCAGATTGATCAGCGGGAAAATCAACTTGATAAAAATGATTGGCCGCAATATTGAGCGTCATGGTGCAGGTATCGGCCCAATAATTTTCAGCTAAATCTCTCACTACAGCATAGGTTCTAACTACTGATCCAAAACCACAACTTTCCAAATCAACCTGAGTATTCAAATTATCCATCAATTCAATGGAACTACAATTGGATGCTAAAATTACTTGGGAAAGCTGGATAGAATCCCCAAAATAAATGTCCCAATACTCGTCTGAATTCTCCTCCCCTTGAGCTAACCGCTCATCACACATCACAATATATTCCTCTATATCCCTGCATCTCGGCCTACTTGAATCCTTTAATTGAATGAAAGTGCGGCAAACTGAACTCAAGGGTTTTCCCTCCTCCTCAGGTCTTTTTTCTGTAACCTTTAAATATATCGGTAATGAAAAGGCCGTTTGGTCACATCCAATCTCCAGATAATCCTTCCAATCTTCAGAGTCGGCTTCCCCACCATCCATCGAAATTTTAAAATCCAAATCGTAACAATTGTCCCAACTTCCCCTATCCAAATTTTTAGCAGCAATTAACATCCCAGAATAATCGAAACTGACGATTAGGGAGTCCTCTACTACACAAGTAGGCGTAATGGCATCAATGATTGCTATTTGCTGTTGAAAGGTGTCGGCATTCTCCTGCTCATCTTGCACTATCCATTGAATTTGATAGTTCCCCCGGGGTATTCCATCAAGCTCCAATTCGCCATTATTCCATTGCACATCAAAGTAACCATTTTCAGACCTCCAAATTTTCTCCTCCGCCTTGCCATCAAATGTTGCGACCACTACCTCTTCACCATTCTCATCGGAAACTTTTATAATTTGAGAAATTGGAGAACATTTATCAGTAGCATCCACCTTTGGAATATGTATAATTCCAGTACATCGATCCGGACTTGGACTTGAAACCACTGTAATTGAAGTAGTATCCATAGTGGGCGGTGTCCAATCTCCAACAAAAATTAATTGCTGATACCATAAGGTAGCCCCTGGCTGGCACCAATCATAAATGGTCCATTCCCTCCTAAATGAATACCGTAGAAAATCCTCCACCACTATCGCTTGATCTTCATAAGAAGCCCCAATAGGTATGTCCCTTCGGGAAAAAGTACCCGCCTGTAAGGATTGGAAGCCTGAAAGCCCAGAAAAAAATGGAAAACCAGTAACCTCTGGTCCTGGCTGCTGATGAGCAGAAAATTCATTTGCAGCCATATCCTCGCAATCTAAATAGATCGTAAAAGGAGGTAGTCGAATATCCTGTAAATTTAATGGGCGAAAAAAGAGCTGCACTATAGCGGTATCGAAATCCGTCTTCGCTTCCAAATCTTTAACGACAAATGTTCTTTCAATGATGGTCTCACCACACTCCTTTTCAGCAGAAAATGAATCCGAAATAGATACCTCCCAAGTCTGGCAATTTTCCTCTACCAAAGGCCTAAAAGCATAGTTATACAACAAACTATCCAATAGATGAGGGGAGGGTGACCATGTACTTAAGTAAAAAAATCCACTGTCTTGATTGATTCTTTTTCCTAGCCATTTATTCCCCTTTTGGAACCAGTTAGAATCAATCTTATAACGGGTATCGCCAGGTTGTTCATCCTCTCTAATGTTTCGTTGATGAGTTAGATACACCTCATTGATATCTGTTGATTTTAGGTCTAAGAAAATAAATGAGCTGTCCCATTTCAGCCTATCTGAAAATTCCTTATTTGAAAATGGAAAAATATCGTGACCACTTTCATCTTGCATCAAATAATAAAGCAAAAAATCTCTTGAGGTCTTTATTTCAGACAAGGAGGTAACTAAGAAGGTATATCTTTCCCCAGCCTCTACATTTATCTGAAAACCTCCAATCGGAAATGAAGTTAAACCCCAAGGAGCAGTCCCATTAGTTGAATTTCCCAATCCTCCTAAAAAATTGGGTTGAAAAGAATTTCCACTTATATATTTCAAATTTGTACATGGGTGATTGGCATCAAAACCTTTGGGTCCGTAAACAGCAATTATGGGTTTGAATCCCCACTCTGGAGCACTATTTCCAGTATGATTCGCGATTATAGTAAGTAGGCCGCTATAGGTGGCAGTAAAACTTACGGTGTCGTAAAGTCTCGATGAATCATTGGGAAAAGTTAATTCATGATGGGCATCATTAATTACCTGCCAACAACTCCAATTACCAAAATTCAGGGAAGACTCATTGGAGGAGGGATCCAAACGTCCCGACCAAGTTCCAAATATTCTTTTGTTAAAGGTGTTGTATTGTTGAAAAGGTTGCTTTTCAGCCTCATACCAACCTACCAAAGAAGGATCTACCAGATCCTCAGAAATAATTTGACCCCAACAGATGAGTTGATATAATCCTTTTTCATCCAATTGTGGTTGATACAATCCATACATCCAGTTTCCACTTCCATGAATGGTATCCGTCAAATTTCCTTGTTGAGCGGTCAGTGCTGAAGGGACTTCTCCTTGCGTAATATATACCAACAATCCTGAAGTAGCAGGTCTTGTAACAGTTGCTGAGGAAATAACAGCCAAACACGCTTCATTTAATGGGACATAAATATTATTCAAACAACTGTATGGAGATACCATAGTGCTGTTAGTAGCAAAAGCACCCATTCCATTTTGAAAAAAAAGTAAAAAGGTGACAAAAAAGTAAATCTCTAATACCTTTGCCCGCACGGTCGCTTATTT
>CALAZP010000047.1 GCA_937926355.1 uncultured Saprospirales bacterium | reverse complement strand
GCAATTTGTCCATCCACCAATTGCTCAAATCCTTCCCAACCATAAAATAAAAGAGCCATATACAATTTTAATCCAATGAAACGTCGAGACCACTGCAAACTATGGGCGAAAGGGTCCACTACACCTAATTTTTGCGCTTCTTTTGGCATGTAATCTGCTTGCACACTGAATGTTTGACTCAAAATATTGGAATGTTGAGTAATAAACAAGCTTCCTCCCATAGGCACTGATAGCCATTTGTGCGCATCAAAAGTTATAGAATCTGATAGTCCAATTCCCTTGAGCAATGAACTGTAAGTTTTGCTAACGATCAATGCTCCACCATAAGCACCGTCAGCGTGTAACCAGAAACCGTATTTCTCTTTGAGTTGATGGATGGATTCAATAGGATCAATATTCCCCGTTCCTGTAGTTCCCATGGTAGCGACCACCATTAAGGGATGAATTCCAGCAGCTTGATCCAATATTATTTGTTTTTCGAGTGCCTCCACATCCATTTGGAGGTCTATGGTTGGAATTTCCCGCACTGAATGATAACCCAACCCGCATACACCAGCCGCTTTAGTTATTGAATGATGAACCTGGGCAGAACAATAGACTGCAACTGGCTTTTGAATAGCCAATAAACCCTCTGAAGCATAGGGTGGGAAATGATGATTTAAAGCGCATAGCAAAGCGGTATGATTGGCTTCAGCTCCACCAGAGCAAAAGGTACCATCTATTTTAGATTCCGAATATCCAAAACGCTTCCCAAAAGCAATTAGGAGTGATCGTTCGACTTCCAAAGCAAAGGGTGAATGACTCCAAGCGGCCAACTGCGGATTAAAAGATGCAGTGAGGGTATCTCCCAAAATACCTGCAAAAGTTACTTTTGGATTGTATAGTCCAAAATACCCTGGATGCGTAGTATGCAACATATACTTCGTCATTCCGAAAACCACATGTTCGATGGCCTCTTTTGCCGAAGGCATTTTCTCCCCTTTAATAAAATTTCTAATTTCTTCTATATTCAATGGGGGCGCTACGGCACTACTACCTACCGCTTTCGTATGGTGTTCTATACTTTGAATCACCTGTTTCCATAAGGACGCTCTTTCTGCTGCTGTAAAATCCATATTAGGTAAAAAATGCAATGATTAAAATGGTTCCCGAAACTATCAATACCAAAATACTGTAAAAAACTCCCGTCATTATCAATTTAAAAATCGTCCTAAGCCAGCCGTTGCCGAAAAGTTGAACAGCACCGAGAATTGTCGTGATGGGCAGAAGAAGGAATAGACTCCATATACCTTGATTAATGGTATCTGGACCAATTAATTGCGCAATCATCACCACAGATGCCAAGAAGAATAATACGGTATGCTGGTTTAAGGCAAACAAGAAATGGGATATGTAGAATTTTTTATTCCTTCGGAAAAACAACCAAAAAAGGAACCCTAATATCGGCATCAAAAAGAATAAGGACCAGGAAATATAATTCGTGAATTTTTCAAAATAAGCTGAAGGATTTTCTGAAATGGACTTAAACCTTTTAACTAATTCCTCAGAGCTTATTTCTTTTTCCGCACCGCCAATACTTAAATGCAGACCATCTCTGTTGGTATTACTATCAAAGTTTAAAAGGGCCAGTGAATCTGTAATCAAACTATCCGTTACTGCTTGCTGCTGAATGGAATCCAACACTGAAGTAGCTTTTTCCATTTGCCCTCCAATATTTTCATTGACTTGGAAAAACCTTTTGGTAACCGTATTGAGTAAAATAAAAAAGATGAAACTAATAAAAAGGTAGAGCCTAAAAGGGGGCATATACCTGACATTCCTCCCCTCTACATAATTGGTAATCAGTTGAGAAGGCATAAAAAAAGTCGCTAACAGGGTCTTCCAAAAGCGAGTATCAAAAGAGAAAACATCAGTCAATAAATCCCTAATCAAGGAAAGTAATGGCCTTTCATAATCTTTAGTGGTTTGGCCACATTGGGGACAATAGTTCCCTACAAACTCTGTTTTACAATTTCGGCAGGCCCGAAAGGTGCTTTCGCTCATTTTTATTATTAATCTATTATAAAATAGCATTATCCACTAATTTTTTCGATGAAAACAGTATTAAAAACGAAAAAGAAGGAATATCTATAGTTGGGTTGGGGGGATAAACTGTATTAGACCATAAATCAAAAAATGGGTTAGGGTGATTGGTAAAAGTAGCTGATGGGATGTTTTTTTGCTCTGGAGTGAAATTAAACAAGCAAAAGGCTATACTTTGAGCATGGTACCTTTCAAATCCTGCCACTCCATTAGGTAATTGATGATGCCATCGAATATTACTGTAATCATGAAAAACAGGATTGGATTTTCTAATTTTAAGCAATTGCCGGGTTTTCTCAAAAATTTGATTTTCTATTGTACCCGTTAATTCCGCCAATTTATTTTTCTCCCAATTGATTATTGGCCGGTGCATCCAACGATTGTCATAATTTTTTGAAGGATCATCCAAATAGCTGTAGTCATTGGTATACCCTAGTTCATCTCCGTAAAACAGCATTGGCAAACCACCTGTAAAGAAGGAGTGTGCTTGCATAAGAATAATTTTATCAATTGCTGTTTGAACTTCAGGGTAATCGTGTTCTTCAATAGCTTTTTCCAGGCCACAGAGGGATGCTAAACTCCCGCTGATCCTAGCATCACCAGTTTGAGGATGAACGGAAAACAAAGCTCCTTTAGATTGGCTTCCTGGAAAATTTCCCGAATAGTAATCTTTTAAATATTGTCGATGTAAAAAAGGATCTTTTCCAGCTTTTTGGATAGAATGATCTTCATAGCCCAGACCAATATCATCGTGACATCGGGTGTAAGTTATCCAAGACGTTCCCAATGGTTTTTTTCCTAATACTTCTTGTTCATTGAGCATCACTTGAGTTTCGCCTGTAGCCAACATATCCCATTGAAGAGCCATTTGTGTAGCGTTATAGGCAAAATGGCACTCCTGGCCTTTATATTTCTCTGTTCCAAAATATTTTATAATATTTCCAGGATCCACAATTGCTTCTCCTAGCAAAGCCATACCCGGTGCTACCAAATCCACGCAACTTCTTATTAACTGCAAAATCTGATGGGCTTGTGGTAAATTTTGACAATTTGTTCCTTTCTCTTTCCAAATAAATGCTGGGGCGTCTAATCTCAATATATCAACTCCCAGATTGGCATAAAAAAATATATTTTCCAACATTGCGGCCAAAACCAAAGGATTCGCATAGTTTAAATCCCATTGATATTGATGAAAAACCGTCATCACCCATTGGTTCAATTCTGGTAAGTAAGTGAAATTACCCGGTGCACTTTCAGGAAACACTTCGGGCATATAGGATTCATATTCCTTAACCTCCGCTGCCCGATTAGTGAAATAGAAAAATTTCTGATAATAGGAATCACCTTGTCTGGCCTTCTGCGCCCATTCGTGTAAATGAGAAGTATGGTTGAGGACTATATCCAGCATGAGATACATTCCCTTTGCTTCCATTTCATGGACAAGTTCATTTAGATTTTCTAAATCCCCAAACTTTGGATTTATTTTTCTAAAATTGGATACCGCATAGCCTCCATCGCTTTCGTGAGGGGGACTTTCAAATAAAGGCATTAAATGCAAAACATTGACTCCGAGATGTTCCAGATAATCTAAATGCGAAGGAATAGCTGCTAATTGACCAGCAAATCGATCTACGTATATACTCATGCCAACCAAATTATGGTCGGCAAACCATATACCCTTTTGAGCCTTTTGCTCATCACGTTGTTTCCATTTGGTTGGTCGGTTAACTTTTCCTTCGAAAACCACTTCCAATAGTTTACCAAACAAATCCCCTTTATCTTCTAATACACCATATAAATGTTCGAAAAGGGAAATTATACCAGGCAGCTTTGCTTTCCATACCTTTTGAAACTTGGACTCCGTGAATGAAGCGTTTCGTTGATATACTGCCTCAGCTATATCTTTATAGATGTCGTTCCCTTCCATAAATATTTAGAGATTAGTGAGAACTAGCTAAAGTACCTGAATCTTCCACTCCTGGATTATTTTTGCTCATAGTTAAAGTAGTCAACCCAGCTATCAGCATAAGAATACCTCCAAAAACTATAGCCATCCTTGGATCATTCCCTAAAATATTTCTAGATATAAACCCAAAAGTCAAGGTTTGAAGTATCATTGGAATTACTATCATCATATTAATAATGCCCATGTACACCCCATATCTATCCTTGGGAATATCATTGACTACCATCAAATAAGGGACTCCCATCATAGATGCCCAAGCGATTCCAAATCCAGTCATTGGTACAAAAAGTAAAAATTTATTATTGATAAAGGGAAAAAACAACAAACCCATCCCGGCTAATAATAAACAGTAAAAGTGAACATTCCTTGGACTGTATTTTTTAGCCCACCCTACAAGAAAGAAGGCTGATAAAAAAGTAACTATATTGTACCATCCATTAACTAACCCTGCCCATCCGACAGCTTCTTCAAACAATCCTTTATTGCCCATTGGGGTAGTATCCCAAATAGATAAAGCGATACTCTTGGCAGCATTTTGCCAATAACAGAATAAGGCGTACCATTGAAAAAGGTAAACCAGTGCTAGTTTCCACATAATTTTGGGCATGTAGAAAATGGCATGGACGATTTCAATGTTTTGAGCAAAAGCTATCCTTGTCCAAGAGCTCTCCTCCATTTTCCGAAGGACTGATTTTAAAAGCCCTCTTTTGAAAAGAGAAGGAATGAGTAAAAGTGCAAAAACACTATAAGCAATCAAAGAAGTAAAAATGGAAAGAAAAAATTGAATCGCTGGATGAGGCAAATCTTGATTTCGTTCTTTTAGTTTGACGAGCTCTTCTTCCGAAGGAGGAATTTCTTCAGTTTTAGACATGCTCCACAAAACAGATCCTATGCTACAAATGGTACCCAAGAAAAAGGATGCATATACCCAGATAGGTAAGGATCCTAAAGAACCTGGAACTAATTTTTGAAAAGCGAAAAGAGATACGTTGGCTAAGGTGATACCGAGGCCAGTAAAAAAACTTTGGGAAAGGTAGCCTATTCCAAATTGTTCTTTGGGTAATTTGTCTGCAATTAAGGCCCTATAAGGTTCCATTGCGGTATTATTAGCCGCATCCAAAACCCACAACAACCCCGCTGCCATCCAAAGAGAGCTGCTAAAGGGATAGATGAATAGAGTGATGCTGCAAAAAAGTGCCCCGATGAAAAAATAGGGTTTTCTTCTACCAAACTTAGGACTCCAGGTGTTGTCACTCAATGCCCCAATAATGGGTTGAATTAATAACCCAGTCATAGGTCCTGCCAGATTGAGAATTGGAATCTCATCTGGCATGGCCCCTAACATATCATAAATCGGGTTGACTGCACTTTGTTGAAGTCCAAAACTGTATTGAATGCCAAAAAAACCAACGTTCATGTTGATTATTTGGCTTATAGATAAAGTTGGTTTTTTCATCTAAAACTTTTTGTGAAAAAGTAGATGAATATAACCAATTCACCTTGTAAATTATAGTGCTTTATGTTCAATTCCTCCGGAACCGCTAATACGAGATTTCACCTTAGGTTGACCCCCATAAGTCACATCTCCTGAACCAGATATACTTACATCTAAGTAAGATTCTACATTTAAGTTGACATCCCCTGAACCAGATATAAGTACGCTGGCATCTTTACTATTAAAGTCATTTCCATCTATATCTCCGCTTCCTGAAATGGATATATCAGCTTCATCACAATTGCCACTTAATTCGATATCTCCAGATCCACTCACTCTACTTCTTAAGTTAGCGCACTGCAAATCCATTTCAACGTTACCTGACCCACTAATGATGATATTTAGATTTCCACTTGCCTTAAAGGTGCCTCTACCTTTGACATCCCCAGATCCGCTAACCGTTATTTCTTCTAAATCTGGAACCGTGATATAAATATTAAAAGTAGAAATATTCCGTACCCTTTCTTCAAATTTAATTTTCCATAATTGATCATTCACCTCTGTATTCAAGACCTCTATTATATTGGCTTGGCCTTCAACTTCCACTAATTGAGAAGCTCCCTGCATCAAATAAACATTGCCGCTTATCATTAATGAAAATGCGTTGATATCCTGCAGTTCCAAAGTTTTTCGAATCGATGGGCCTTCACCTTTAATTTGGGCTGGCCATTGGGCAGATGCTGTACAAGAAAAATTAAAAATTAGACCCAGCAATAAGCTTACAGACAATAAGTTTTTCATAATTTTTTACTTAAAGACGCTACCTTTTTATGAGGGTTGCTTCTATAACAGCTCTTTTAAGATTTTCTCGATAATTGGTGCATTTCTGCTTTTAGTCCATCCCTTACTGTAGTTGGCTGCAATGGTGGCATGGAGGGAAGGAAAATAAACCACTTCCGTTCCCCAATAACCTGAATGCACGAATCCTTCAATTCCATCAACTTCTACTCTATAAATACCTAATCTATAATCCATTCTTGGCTGGGCCTTATATTCATACGGTGCTAACATAGTATCTAGAGTGGCGTTATTTTTGAATATTTCTTCATTAAATAAGGCCTGAAAAAAATTAGCCACGTCCTTGGTAGTTGCTATTAAACCGCCACCACCGTAATAGTCTAAAGTAGGGCTAAACTCATAGGTGTCCATTCCATCGCGGGTATATTGATGGATTCTTCGATCTTCTCTTTCGTCCTCCACCCATGTTTCATTCAATTCTAAATCAGCAAGACTCAACAATTCCTCGAAACTGTCTCCCATATTTTTACCCGTTTTACTCTCCATAATTTCCGCTAAAAGTAAATAGCCAGTATCTGAATAACTAAATACCTCCCCAGGTTGACCCAAAGGTTCTCCCCATTCCATAGCTGCTATTACTTGTTCCTTTCGGGTCCAATGATACTTAGGTTCTTGAATGATCTTACCAAAAAAATTGGGAGATTGAGTATGGTCATATAACCCACTCGCATGTCTTAATAAATCCCTTATGGTTATTTCATCAGGTGCATAACCACCGCTCTTTAAGATTTCAATATATTCAGTATTCAAATGTTGGGCTAAGGGGTCATCTAAATTCAAAACGCCATCTTCCCATAATCTAAGAATAGAAGCGGCTACATAGGTTTTGGTAACACTAGCAATCCTGAATTGATCATTAGGCTGCAGGGGATCCTGCATTTGAACATCATTAGTACCAGTAGCTCCACTCCACGATATATCTTTCGCCGGGTACTCCACATGTACCAAGACTCCCGGCATAGAATCCAATACTTCTTTATCTAAAATTTCCTGAAACAAAGAAGAGGTGGAGTCATGGGAAGTCGGACTACTTGGAGAACAACTTATTAAATAGAGAGATCCAAATAGAATGGAAAGTTTAAGTAATTGCATAGTTGCCGAGTTTTGGATAAGTCGGAAAACTACAACTTTTATTGCTTTTGAAAGACTCTTACGTAATCAATAAACATCCGTTGAGGAAATTTAGTAGAGGCATCCGGTGCTCCCGGCCAGTTTCCTCCCACAGCGATATTCATAATAAAGAAAAATGGCGCATTAAATCGATAAGCGGCACCTTCAATAGAGGATTTAGTCACTTCGTGAAAAGGCTCATCATCTAGTAACCAAACTACTTTATCTTCTTCCCACTCCAAACTAAATACATGGAAGGCATCGGAAAATTTTGCTCCCGAGAGTTCATATTCTCCTGTACGATAGGTTGAAAATCCTTGACCCTCAGCCCCCCAATGAGCAGTTCCATAAAGTGTTGATGGTAAGTGACCGACCAATTCCATAATATCCAATTCGCCGCAAGCTGGCCATCCCACCTCATCAATATTGTCTCCTAACATCCAAAGCGCTGGCCAAATTCCCTGGCCCTCGGGCAATTTAGCACGAATATCAATCCGTCCATATTGAAATGATTGTTTGCCCTTACTCACCATTCTTGCAGAACTATAAGAAGCTCCCCCCGATGGCTTATTATTTGCCTCTATTACTAATTTACCAGTATTAATAAAACTATTATCTGTCGATGAAGTGTAATTTTGTAGCTCATTATTACCCCATCCACTAGCTCCTAATTCATGAGTCCAGTATTCACTATTGATAGTAGTTTCTTCAAATTCATCTGCCCAAACCAACTCCATTCCTTCATAGGAATCAGCAGAAATGTATCCACCATCATCGATATATAAAAATGCATCATCATTCCTAATGATACCGATAGCAGAAGAAATATTTATAGTGGCATTAATTGGATTAGAAAGGACTACTTGAAATTCTTCATTCTCTTCCTTGATAGTGTCTCCTAGCACTTCAATAGTTAAGTAGGCCTCAATACTTCCAGGGTTAAGGGTAATAGAACCAGATAATCCAGTATAATCTTCCCCTTCAGTAGCACTGACTGCCTTAGTTTGAAAATCAACAGAAACAGTAGCAGTGGTCGGTTCTGATAATCGAATAACAAAATCAAAATTTGAAATTTCACTCCCTTCATCCTGAGCATCCCCTTCTATACTTATTCTGGGAATAATAGCGGGTTGCTCTGGGTCATTTATTTGATCACAGGATAAAATAAAAATCAAACAACCTAAAATTCCGTATCTAACCATAACTAGTTTTCCTTATTTAAAATTACCAAAGCGCCTATCACTCCAGGAATCCATCCTGCTAAAGTTAATATAAAAACAATAACTACGGAACCACAGCCCTTATCATACACTGCTAATGGAGGAAATATGATACTAAGTATTACCCTAAATAGACTCATAAATGACGCTTTATATTTTTCTCTAATTTATACACTTTAAACCGCTTGTCAGTTTTTGATTTATAATTAGAAATAAGATCTTTTTTACTGTTCAATATGGTCTTCAATCTAAAATTCAAATCTTCCATGACCTGATTCCTCACTCTAATATTATGGGAGTAATTATGCTCAGGGTTCTCTACAATATCTAAAATGATTCCAGAGTCGACTTCTTCCTGTTTCAAAAGGAGCTCTAAAATAGCTGATTCCTTATCGGATATTTCAATCCTTTTGCCACCGTATATTACAGTTTCACCTTCTACTTTAAGAACATCAGGTAGATGAAAGTTTTGATTTTTATTTCTTCTCTTTATGAAACCGAATATTGGAAACAACAAAAAAATCCAAAGTAAGTGAATCAAAGGATTAAGAGTTTTTTTAAATAAAGGCACCTCTTTAATGGTTTCTCCAAAAAAAGCGGTCTTCTTAACTTTTTCTATAATAAGATAAGGTGGCTTGCGCTTAAATATGATAAAATCATCACCCAGACTAATCAAAGCAGGCATAACAGTTCTCGCTAAACTAAAGCTTACTGAATTTCCTCTGAAATAGGAGATCTTATTTTGTTTAAAATCAATAATTTTTTTTTCAGTTTCTAAAAAAAGAATTTGATCCCCATCATAAGCTTTAAGGTCAGTTAAATCAGTTTCTGAATATTCTATATCCACAGAAAATTCTTTCCATTCCAAATTATCAAAATTGAACCGGTATATTTTATTGATTAAATATGGCTTTTCTACTAAATCATAAGTAAACCCTATTCCACAAATGAAATAAGCATAAGGGCCTTCTTGGTAAACCAAACTGGAAATAGTACCCGGGGGATTTTTTTCTGATTCGGATGCAAAAATCGCTTCCCACTCTTTGGATTCCCAATCATAATAAGAAATAAAATCTCGAGTGGACCACAATCCATAACCACCAAATCGATATATGGTATTTCCACGGTTAAATATAGTAGAAGAGACCCACATTTTATGGTTAAAAGATTGATCAATTCTTTTTAGCGTCCTTTTCCCATCAAAATGTAACACCAGTCCCCCTTGTTGGTGGACAAAAAAGACTCCTTTAGGGAGCACCAGTGGATAATAGTCATTTACTTTTCCAATATTTTCCCCTTGGTAAATTAATTTCCGATTATCTATATTTTTTAAATTTTCCGCATCAAATATTCTGAGAGAATCATCTTGAAAAACAAAAATAGAGTCCCCCAGAGCCATTACTTTAGTCAATTGATCAGGGAGCACAAATGAATACTGAGAAAAAAGGGATTTTGAAAATAAAAGGTAAAAAACTCCTAAATAAAAATTTTTCAATTCCAAATTTTTTCTGAAAAAAAATACTATCAATATAATATCAGTATTCCCAATTCAAAAAAATGTCTATCATTGAAAAGTAACAGGTAACAGCAGAGGGAGAATGCAACCTGTAAGTTTAGACTATTTTATTTTGAACTGGGAATCCAATTATTGGATTCCTTTTTTTATTGTACCACGAATAATTGTGAAGATACAAAACTATTGTTATAGATAGTTAGGACATAACTTCCTTTAATCCAATTACCTAATGCTATTCCGGATGAGGTCAAATGACCTTTGGCCAATTCTTTTCCACTAAGGTGATAGATGGCATAATCAAATTTTTGATTCTTTAAAAAAGTGTTTAATTCCACTTGCAAAAAATCATTTGCCGGATTATTTACAATTCTAAATACCCCATTCTCTTTAATCTCAGGTTTTAAGCTGCTTACCAAAGAAGATGGGGACAATAAATGGGGTGTTCTTAACCAAACCACTTCATCTCCTGAAGTATTGGCATTATCGTTGGTAACTATTCCAGCCGCATAAAAAGCAATTTTTTCTGAGACGTCCTCAGGCGCTTGCCATCCAATATACCATACACTATCATCTAAGGGGCGGGTGTGTTCGACGTAGGTGTATTGATCATTGTATAAATTTAATTTTCGAATATATTCTGGAACTTCTGTGAAGGTACCTGCATTGACCAAAGACTCTTCTGTCAAAGCCACCAATTGAAAACCATATTGTCTACCCTCCCCATTATGATCAAACAAAACTTTAATAAGGTATTCCTCATTGGCTTCAAATTGGTCCACCACAGTAGAGTCTTTCCATATCGAAATAGATAAATCAGCATCAAAATTTCCCCCAAAATGGCAATTTGAACAAGTACTATTTATTGCAATAGGCGATCCCGTTCTATCCCTTCTTTGCACTGTTCCCGGACCATTGCTGTTACCCAAACAGAATAAGAAGAATAAAATACCACATCCTATGTATTTCATTACTATTTTTTTAATCGCTCACGCCATCCATTTTTTTCATATACATCAATATAGTGTTGATCTAATTGAGGACTATCTTTATATTTAACTCGCATTTCAGCCAAATCCTTGGTCAGCTTTTCTACCACTTCAGCATAACGGGGGTCTTCATACACATTGTTTAACTCCTGAGGATCCTTTTTTCGGTCATACAGCTCCCACTCATCTACGTCATCGTAAAAGTGAGCCAATTTATATTCCATAGTAACAATTCCATAATGGCGCTTGACCATGTGAACAGCAGGATATTCATAATAGTGGTAATATACCGCCTCCCTAGTCCACAATTGTTCATTTCCTTTAAGTAGGGGTACCAAACTTTCCCCTTGCATGTCTTCAGGTGCTGTGATTCCTGCTGCTTCCAAAAAAGTCTGAGCAAAATCTAAATTTTGCACCATCTGTTCATTGGTCGTTCCCGGTTGAATGACATGAGGCCATCTGATTAATAAAGGGGTTTTGAACGATTCATCATAAATAAAACGCTTGTCGTACCAACCGTGCTCACCCAAATAAAAACCTTGATCTGAAGTATATACAACAATCGTATTTTCCGTCAGGCCAGACTCATCCAAGTAATCTAAGACCCTGCCCACATTATCATCAACTGAAGAAATACTACCGAGGTAATCTTGCATATATCTCTGATATTTCCACTTCATTTTTTCCTCTTCATTCATACTGGGCCAGTTGGCTTTAAACCAAGTGTTAATAGAATCAATAATAGGCTTATATAAAGCATCTTGTTCGGGGGTCACCCTATTGTAG
>CALAZP010000046.1 GCA_937926355.1 uncultured Saprospirales bacterium | reverse complement strand
CTGGAACTCCTTCTGCAAGTTTAACTATTTCAGTATAGGAAACCCAAAAAGGAGCAAGAATAATAACTTCATCGCCTGGATTAAGTAGGGATAGACAAACGTTAGCTATACTTTGTTTGGCACCATTAGATACTACAATTTGGGACTCCTCAAAATGTAGTTCATTATCTCTTTTAAATTTTTCTACTATGGCTTTCCTAAGCTCTGGTAGTCCGGGAACTGGGGTATATTTAGTATATCCCTCTTCCAGAGCTTTTAAAGCGGCCTTTTTAATAAAATCAGGAGTGTCAAAGTCAGGCTCCCCAACACTCAAACTTATCACATCTACTCCCTTAGATTTTAAATCTCTAGCAGTTTGGGTCATTTTTAAAGTGGCTGATTCTTCCATTGAAAGAACTCTATCAGACAGTAGATGTGTTTTTTCCATAATTTTGAGAGTAATTAGTTGTTGTAAAGGGCAGGCTCAAATTTATGTTTTTAAGTTGGTTAATTAAATCCCTAAATGAAAAAAATTGGATTGCTGTCGGACTCTCATGGTTATTTGGATAACGGTATACTTGAGGCTTTAAAAGATTGTGATGAAATTTGGCATGCTGGCGATATTGGAAGGGTAAAAGTGATTGACCAGCTAAACGAAATTGCTCCAGTAAAAGGCGTATATGGCAATATTGATGGATTAGACATTAGAACCGTTTTTAGTGAATACTTGCTATTAGACAACTTTGGGTTCAAAACTTTAATCATTCACATTGGTGGATACCCCGGCAGGTATACTCCTAGGGCTAAAGAACTTCTTGGTATCCATCAACCTAATCTATTTATTTCAGGCCACTCTCACATTCTAAAAATTATAAGGGACCATAAAAACAACCTGATCCATTTTAACCCAGGTGCTTGTGGTCATCATGGATTTCATAATGTAAGAACACTCATTTTATTTTCTTTAGATGCTAATGGAATAAATAATGTCCAAGTAGTCGAATTAGGAAAAAGAGGCAAAATCCTGTAATCAGTAACCCGCTGCATGATCATCCCCTCTTGGATCTGCTCCACCTTCTAAAGTACCATCAGGTAAAACCAAAATACCATCTACTCTTCCAATAGCATTTCTTGATATAAACTTGTGCCCCATTGCTCTAAGATTAGAAAAATGGGTAGAATCCATAAATGATTCTGTAATAACGGCCTCAGGAAGCCATTGGTGGTGAAATCTAGGTGCAGCTACCGCCTCTGCCATCCCCATTTCAAATTCTAATACATTGAGAATCGTCTGAAAGACGGAAGTAATAATGGTTGAACCTCCTGGTGTTCCAACAACCATTTGCAACTGGTTATTCTTCGTAATAATTGTTGGGGTCATTGAACTGAGCATTCTTTTACCCGGCTCAATTTTATTTGCCTCTGCACCGATTAAGCCAAACATATTAGCGACTCCAGGCTTGGCACTAAAATCATCCATTTCATTATTTAATAAAAATCCAGCACCACCAACTGCTACGTGACAACCATATCCTCCATTTATGGTAGTGGTCACTGATACCGCATTACCCTCTTTATCAACAATGGAGAAATGGGTAGTTTCTTCTTTTTCATTTGGCGGAGTAGGAACCCCTGCTGCCACATCCAAACTAGCGGTAGCCTGAGAATCATTAAAATCCGACATCCTTTGTTTTAAGTATCTTTCTTCTAAAAGCCCATCAATTGGAACGGGATAAAAATCTGAATCTCCTAAATGTTTTGCCCGGTCTGCATACACTCTTCTTTCAGCTTCTACCATTAAGTGTATAGTCCTTAAATCTTGGAAACCCCATGTAGATAAAGGGTAGTCCTCAACCATTTTTAATAATTGTGCCAATGCAATCCCTCCACTAGATGGAGGGGGCATTCCTATAATTTGATAATCTTTATAAGGTACAGTAATCGGGGTTCTCCATTTAGCAGAATAAGTAGCTAAATCTTGATGTGATATTATCCCATTACTTCTTTTCATTTCAGCAACAATTAAGTCTGCAACTTTTCCTTCATAAAATCCTGCTCTTCCTTTTTCTTTGATTAACTCTAAGGTTTGAGCTAATTCGGATTGAACCAATATATCACCTGCTTCCCAATTATTTTCGTCTTTTATAAATACCGTTGGCGCAGTATTAAATGTGGTAAAGTTTTCTTTATTTCTATTCAAACCCGCAGCTTGATTTTCAGTTAATTTGAAACCTTCTTTGGCGAGCTGAATGGCAGGATCAATTAGTATGGAAAAAGGCAGCATACCTCCATATTCATCGTAGGCTTTTATCATTCCATCTACCACACCAGGAACCCCAGCTGCTAAATGCCCCTTTCTAATCAAATCAGCTATTACTTTTCCTTCATCATCTTGATACATGGTTTCATAAGCCGCACTTGGTGCAGCTTCTCTGAAATCTAAAGTTTGTGTAGTACCATCTTTCATTCTGATCACCATAAATCCCCCTCCACCAATATTGCCTGCTACCGGATAAGTGACAGCTAAGGCAAACTGAACAGCAATAGCTGCATCAATTGCGTTGCCACCTGCGGCTAAGATTTCCGTTCCGACCTGCGAAGCTAAAGGATGGGCAGAGACAACCATTGCTTTTGACCCAAAGGCCTGTTTATCAATATTATAAATAGGAGCCTCAGAACAACCATAAACTAAGATCAGGGATAAATAAATGAATCTTTTCATATTAATAAAGGAATTTAAAGGTTTGGCACAGTATTTGGACTCACTTCAATAATTCCAAAAATAAATTAACATTTACATTTTGCTTTATACAATTAATGCCCGTTACCTACGGGCATTTTTTTCCAACCGAATGCTTGCCTCATTTTATCATATATAGCTGTATTTTCATACACTCCTCTAAAAAGTTCTGCTGACGGCCCATAGGCAAATACAGGAATTAATGTGGCAGTATGTCCATTGGTGTTAAATTCCGAAATTATTTTTTTAAAAGTAGATCCCTCTTGGATGGCCATCCCACCAGTTTCGTGATCAGCGGTTACAATAATCAAAGTATTACCATCTTGCTTTGCAAAATTTAAAGCTTCTTGAATGGCATTCCCAAAGTCTAGAGTTTCTTTAATGGTTAACTTGCCATCATTACTATGACCACCCCAGTCAATTTGAGACCCCTCAATCATGACGAAAAAACCATTTTCATTGCCACGACGACTCAAATATCGAACGGCTAACTTAGAAGCGAAAGGCAAGTAGTTTCTGCCAGTTGCAACAGTACCTGGATGTTTGCTT
>CALAZP010000045.1 GCA_937926355.1 uncultured Saprospirales bacterium | reverse complement strand
AATGTGTTCAAATCTACATACCATCCTGAAGTCCAAGAACCAATTAACATCCCCAAACCATAAGTGAGCAGTGTAATTAAACCCTGAGCGCTGGCTTGAAGGTGTTTGGGTGCTGCATTATCTACATAAATCTGACCAGTTACGAAAAAGAAATCATAACATACCCCATGTAGAATAATTCCTAAATAGTACATCCAAACCAACTCTTCGCTATTGCCATAAACGAATAAAATGTATCGAACAGCCCAGGCGATCATGCCCACCAATATCATTTTCTTCACCCCCAACCTGACGAAAAACAAAGGCATGAGTAAAAGGAAAACAATTTCCGAAACTTGTCCTAAGGTCATTTTACCGGCAGCATTCTCCAACCCCATTTCATTGAAAAAAGGATTCGTGAAACTGTAATAAAATGCGAGCGGTATGGAAATCAATAAGGCACTAATTGTGAAGATGACAAAACTTCGATCCTTAAACATCACAGCGGCATCCAACCCTAAAATATCACCAATGGTAGGTCGATTTTTTTTGCCCTTAGGAGGAGTATCTGGAAGAGACAAGGCATAAAGCCCTAAGAGTACTGAACTCCCTGCTCCCATAATAAATTGGGTATTCGCATCCTCTAGTTTGAGGAAGCCCAATAGCAACCCAGCAGCAATCCATCCTATAGTACCTAATACTCGAACAGAGGGAAATTCCTTTTCAGGTGATTCCATCTGGTGAAAACAAATCGCATTCGCCAATGCTAATGTCGGCATATAAAGCAAAGAGTATAATAGTAAAGTCCAGAAAAAAATAGAAGGGTCAGTAATATTGGCCAAGTAAAATAAAATGACTGCCCCTGTTAAATGAATAGCTGCCATCACCTTCTGGGCTGAAAAAAATCGATCAGCTATGATTCCCACAAAAAATGGGGAAACAATAGCTCCCCAATTTATAGTACTATAAGCTGCACCTATTTCTATACCCGAAAACCCCACTTTAAAAAGATAGGTCCCCATAGTTACGTACCAGGTTCCCCAAACAAAAAACTGGAAAAACATCATAGTAGAAAGCTGCCAACGAATTTTAGTACCCATAGTCTTGTTATACAGAATGTTCAGAAATACGACCCGAAGTCTTGTCTTTCAGGATAATTTTCTTTTTGCCGCCAGGCAGAATCTCCTCTTTAATCAAATAGTGCTGATCGTCGTAATCTTCCAAAACCGCGGTAGACTCAGCCCCTTCTGGTAATCCACGCCAATCTTTCAATACTACAGGTTCCCATTTTTTGGATTTCACTGAGGCATAGGCAGCATCCATAATCGCATTGACCACATATCCGTCGTAAAAGGTCTCCTGTGGTTGAATACCTTTTTCATAAGCGGTAAACATATCATTAAACATGTGGTTATACCCCAAGTCTTGATTTTCATCCCCTACGGGAAAAATCCAACCAGAATCCGATTCCGCTTTCTCCGCAACATAGCCGGATTGACCAGGTGCGGTAAACATATCAAAGCCCGTTCGTAAGAAGTGGTTTAACCAAACTGTTCCATGAGTTCCCATTACCTCGTCTCTCAAATCCAATCCACCGCGGAATGCCCAGCTGACTTCAAATTGACCAATGGCTCCATTGGCGTATTTGACCAATCCAATGGCATGATCCTCTGCTTCAATCGGCTTAACTTGAGTATCTGCCCAGCACATCACCTCAATAGGCTTTTGCTCCTTTCCAATAAAACTTCTCGCTATTTCTATGCAATGACAAGCTAAATCCAAAATGGCCCCTCCTCCCGCTTGTTCTTTATCCCAAAACCACTCACTGTGAGGTCCGGGATGCGTCTCTCTTGATCGAGCCCATAAGACTTTTCCAACTGCCCCTTGCTGAATACTTTCAATCGTTCGCAAAGTCTTTGGAGTGTAAACCAAATCTTCCATATAACCGTGGAATACCCCAGCATCTTCAACCGCTTTGAGCATCTCATAAGCCTCCTCAGCATTTCTTCCAAGTGGCTTAGTACAAATAACTCCCTTTCCTGCCTTCGCAGCTTTAAGAATCACCTCTTTGTGCAAAAAATTAGGAAGTCCTACGCAAACAATTTCCACTTCAGGATGATTAATCGCTTCGTCCAAACTAGTTGTCCATTCGGGTATGTGGTTTCGCTCCGCAAAATCTTTTACTTTATCTTCACTTCGAGAAGCTGCAATAATGACCTTATCCTTACTTCGTTGCCCTTGAATGGCTGAACAATAAAAATCAGAAATAAAACCCGACCCGAGCATAGCAATTTTTCGCATATCCAATAAAAATTTTTCGTTTTCGATTAATTGTATTAAAATAGTAATTAATTATGTCAATTTCACCAATTATAATTGTGTAAAATAAGGAAATATGAAAAATAGAAGGGAATTTATCCGAAAATTTGCCGCAGGAGGTTTGGCATTAGCCGCTTCTAATAAAGTAGCTATCGGAAAGGAAGTTTACGAATTGAATTCCAATCTATTGCCTCACCGGTCTTTTTCAGCTAATAATCAAATTAATTTAGCGCTAATTGGAGTCGGCATACAGGGATTTTCAAATGCGCGGGCTGCTGTTCAAGTACCGGGTATAAAAATAGTAGCTGCTTGCGATTTATATTCTGGTCGTCTAATTAGGGCACAAGAGCTCTATGGTAAAGAAGTTAAAGTCACTAAGGATTACCGAGAAATACTCCAAATGGAAGAGGTAGATGCGGTGTGTATTTCCACCACCGACCACTGGCATGACCACATCACTATTGCTGCCTTAAAGGCCGGTAAAGCGGTGTATTGTGAAAAACCAATGGTACATCAATTGGAGGAGGGATTAGCAGTTGTGGACGCAGAAAAAAAATACGGTCTTCCCCTTCAAGTTGGAAGTCAAAGGGTAAGCTCTATACTAACAGAAAAGGCAGCAGAACTCTTTGCTCAGGGATGGATCGGAGAATTGAATCTAGTAGAAATTAGTGCCGATAGAGCCAGTTCGGGAGGGGCTTGGCAATATTCTATTCCCACTGATGCAGGTCCTGATACGGTAGATTGGGAAAGTTACATTGGCGATGCGCCAAAAGTACCTTACGATTCTAACCGTTTCTTTCGCTGGAGAAACTACCAAGATTACGGGACAGGCATTGCAGGAGATTTATTTGTTCACTCTTTCTCCTCCTTACACGCTATTACAGGCAGTTTAGGACCTGAACGAATATTCGGAACGGGGGGGTTGAGATTTTGGAAAGACGGAAGGGATGTACCGGATATTACCCTGGGATTGTACGATTATCCAGCTACAGAAAAGCACCCCGCTTTCAATGTCCAGATGCGAGTTAGTTTTGTCGATGGCTCCAGAAGTCCATCCGTGATGAGATTAGTTGGAACAGAAGGGGTCATAGATCTAAAAAACTCGAGTGTGATATTGAAACGCACTAAAGTAAGCACTCAACCCACTTACGGAGGCTGGGATTCATTTGACACTTTTTCTGAAGCCCAGCAAAAAGACTTCGAACGCTGGTTTGCCGCCCAAAATGGTACCCCTAGAGCAACTGTTCAAGAACCTGAAGAAATAATCTATACTTCCCCCAAAGGGTATTCCAATCATGTGGACCATTGGGCCTATTTTGCTGAAAGCATAAGAAATGGAACCGCTTTATTAGAAGACAGCGCATTTGGACTTAGAGCAGCAGGACCTTCTCTAGCCACGAATGATAGTTTATTTGAAAAGAAAATTATACACTGGGATCCAATTGGAATGAAGAAAATCTAACTTTTATCTTCCAAAATCGTCTTGTACCCTTACAATATCCTCTTCATCAGATGGATGATGAGGGTCGGTGTGTATCCATATTTCAGCTAAAACTGCAGGTTGCTTTAACCCGATTAATCGATGTCTTTCTCCTTGTGACAATCGGATTTGATCTCCTTCAGAAAGGGTTTCAATCGGTCCTTCTTTATCCGTTTGTGACCGGCAGATCCCTACTTCTCCTTCTAGTACTTGCCAGATCTCTGCCCGACGATGATGGTACTGCCAGGAAAGTCTTTTCTCCGGTTGAACAATCAAAATTTTTGGACTGAGTTGGCCCCCAATCTTTATTTTTTCAGCATCGACCTGAAAGAAATACTTTTTGGCAAAACTACTAGCATCCTCTTCACTTAATAACAAAAAACCACCCCATGGCCGACTATCATCTTTTCCAACAATATTGTATCCATCTATAGTTAATTGGTGGCTATATTTATCAAATAAACCTTTCATTAGCTAAATTTTATTGGGCGTCTAAGGTTACCATTACTTTGTATCGTTGATCTTTTCTGATCACTTCGATTTCCACTTCTGTGCCTGGTTGATATTTTTCTAAAGCGAGAAACAAATCATCATTAGAAGTTATTTTTTGCCCTTGAAAAGCTACTATCAAATCACCCCAAACGATTTCTCCGTAATAATTTCTCCGGGTGGGTTCAATTCCTGCCTTTTGAGCTCCACTCCCAGGAGTAACATCAATCACTAAAGCTCCTTCTACTGGCAAGACCTCTCCTTCTACCAATCTTTTAGTTATTTGGGTTCGGGCTAATTCAACTCCCAAAACAGGTCGCATAATCTTACCGTGAAGCATCAATTCTGGTATCACCCACTTTACTACTTCTACAGGTATGCTAAAACCAATTCCAGCAGAGGCTCCCGAAGGACTATAAATAGCTGTATTTACTCCAATAAGTCGGCCAGAAGAATTCAACAAAGGACCTCCAGAATTCCCTGGGTTAATCGCAGCATCAGTTTGAATGGCATCCCTTATAGGAATTCCCGCAACAGATTCAATTTCTCTACCTAATGCACTGACAATACCTGTAGTTAAGGTTTGGTCCAAACCAAAGGGATTTCCAATAGCATATACATTTTGTCCCACGCGAAGATTATTAGATTGTCCCAAAGGAATAGGCTTCAGACGATTGGTTTCCGCTTCGATTTTCAACAGCGCCAAATCCTTTTCTGGAGCAGAACCAATTAATTTAGCCGACCAGGTGCTCTGGTCACTAAGGGTTACCTGAGCCCTATCTGCTCCTTGAATAACATGGTAATTGGTAACAATGTGGCCATTGCGATCCCAAACGAATCCAGAACCAGTCCCTCTTTTGATTTCTGAAATATCGCGGGTCCACAGATCCATTCTTACATTGGAAGTGGTAATATAACAAACGGATGGAGCAGCATTTTCGAATAGCCGAATGGTAGACCATTCGCTTTCTAATAACTCTCCTGGTGAATTAATTATTCCAATCGAATCCTCCACATTATGAGGGCTAATGGTCTCCTTAGTAGTGGTATCATCACTCCAAGAAGTTCCTATGACAAAACCCAATAGCATTAAAGAAACTCCCGCTATAACCCCGAGAGAAAGATTTCTATTGTTTTCCATACAAATTGAGATTAAGTTTTCCTTTTCTTTTTCTTAGCTGCTGGAAATAAAACATTATTGAGAATCAAACGATATCCGGGTGAATTAGGATGAAGATTAAGATCCGTCTCTGGATCATCCACGTAGTGACGGTAATCTTCAGGGTCATGTCCTCCATAGAAGGTCCACTGGCCTTCCCCAAAAGTTCCATGAATATACCTCGCCTCATTAGCTGGTTTATTTTCTCCTAAAACAAGAACACCTGATTTGATATGTTCATTTCGATAAGCCGTGGTCTGTCCCATAAATCCTTTCACCGTTCGGGTATGATTTTGGGTCAACATCGTAGGGACTGGATCCCATTTGGCAGAGAAATCAAATAAAGAGAAATAGTCTTGTTCAGGTGGGACATTACGCCCTCTGTTGTGGTCAATACTGGAAAATTCGTATTCCAAAGCATTCCTAGACAAGGCAAAATTGTCAAAGGCAAACGTTTTACTAAAGTCTAATTTCCTGAACGCGTTGGGTTCTGCCGGATCCCCATCGTAAATACTTTCGCAAATATCTAAACCCTCAGCAGCAAGGGCGATATCATAAGTGTCAGTCGCTGAACACATGGCAAACATAAAACCACCGCCTCCCGTGAATTCCCTGATTTTTTTGACTACCGCTAATTTGAGTTGTGAGACCTTTTCAAATCCATTGACACGAGCCAATTCCTCCATTTTCATGACATTGGTTCTGTACCAAGGGGTATTGCTGTACATTCGGTAAAATTTACCATATTGACCCGTGAAGTCTTCGTGGTGTAAATGAAGCCAATCGTACAGTGCCAATTCATCATTAAGCACCTCAGTATCATAGACAGTAACATAAGGTATTTCAGCATAGGTTAATACCATGGTTACCGCATCGTCCCAAGGCTGAATCTTTTCGCCTTTGGCATTGAATTCTGGGGTATAAACCGCTATTTTAGGAGCTGCCTCCAACTTAATAGCATCCATATTGCTTTCATAATCCGCAATTTCATTTAATATGGCGTTAAACTCCCCATCTGGAATCACTTTATAACTAACGTCTCTCGTTTTACATTCTTTTTCAAAGACTGGATTATACGGAAAAGCAAAGCTACCTCCTCTATAATTAAGTAACCAATAAGCCTCAATTTCATTGCTTAACACCCAATACGTTATTCCATAGGCTTTGAGGTGATTGGATTGCTCTCCATCCCCCATAGGCAGCAGCATATAGGCTGCCTGGATTGGATTTAAGCAATATATAAGGCTCATCAAAAGGAAAAAACTTCGCATAAGTGGTAATTTTCTTTAACGAAAGTAAAAATTTAAAACATATTTGAATTAAGTTGGGTTGTTGAATTAAGTGGTATTTTGCGCAAATAAGAACAATGTATGCAACAATTAACTTTTGAATATCCAGCTTACTTTATTCTTTTGGCGGGGATGGCCTCTTTGGTATTATCGGGAGTTTTGTATTGGCGAACGGCTGGTTTTAACGATAGTCCAAAATACCTCAAATTCACATTAGGGACATTGCGATTTTTTACTTTCTTTTTGATCCTTATTATTCTTATTGGTCCGATACTTAGAACTACTGAAGAATCCATAGAAAAACCCATTTTAGCTGTTTTACAAGACGCCTCAACCTCGATAATTGACTTTACTGATTCTTCTGCATTAGCTAATTACAAGTATGAATTAGAATTAATTAAGGAAAACCTATCCGATAAATTTGACGTCCAACCGTTTTCATTTGGAGCAGATTTAACCCTCGGACATCAATGGAAGTTTGATGCCAATACCTCAAATCTATCTGAAGGTCTTCAAGGGATATTCGATCGCTATGATAACCGAAATTTAGGGGCCATCATTCTGGCATCTGACGGGATTTACAATCAAGGAAATAGTCCGTTGTATTTGGGGCAATTAAAGGAAGTTCCTATACACACCATCAGTTTGGGGGATACTTCGGCCAACCAAGACTTAGCAATAAAAAACATATTATCTAATGACATTGCCTTACTTGGAGACGAATTCTATTTGCAAATTGATATTGAAGCTGCCTTCTTGAGAGGAAGTTCGTCGAAATTAGTAGTAAATAAATGGGAAAAGGGCAAAGAAACTAAGGTTTTTGACCAAACTATTGATATCGATTCAGATGATTTCTTTAAGACTGAAAAGGTACTGCTTAAAGCAGATGTAACTGGAATGCAACGCTATATAGTGGAATGCCAACCAATCGAAGGGGAAAAAAATAAAGCGAACAATCGAAGAGAAGTTTTTATAGATGTAATTGATAGTAGAAAAAAAATAATGATCCTAGCTGCTGCACCCCACCCAGATTTGACTGCTATCAAACAATCTATTATACAAAATGAAAATTATGAATTAGAAATTCATTTTCCACCAACCTTTGAAGATATCAATTGGGAACCAGTTGATTTATTAATCCTTCACCAACTTCCTTCTAATGGGAATTCTCCTAGCAATATTTCCAATGTTATCGCTGAAAATCAATTACCGGTACTTTATATTATAGGAGCGGCAACAGACCTTAATGCTTTCAATCAACAACAAGGAGTTTTGAAAATTCAAAGCGGTATATCAGGGCAAAATGAAGTGCTAGCATTATTGAACCCCTCCTTTAATTTGTTTACCTTAGAAGAGGGATGGGATAACATCATTCCCTTGTTTCCCCCTTTAAAAACTCCATTTGCCAATTTTCAAATTTCACCAAATGCTCAAATTTGGTGGTATCAGATGATTGGAAAAGTAGAGACCAAATATCCTTTAATGGTATTTCAAGAACAGGATGCCACCAAAACAGGAGTTCTTCTAGGTGAGGGTTTATGGAAATGGCGACTTAGTGATTATCTAAACAATCAAGTGCACAATAATTTTGATGGAATACTGGCAAAAATTATCCAATATTTAAGTGTTATTGAAGACAAAAGGCGCCTCCAGGTTAGTTTACCGAACCGCATAATGAATGAGAATCAGCCGGTTTTACTCAAAGCAATACTATACAATAAGAGTTTTGAACCCATCAATACCCCAGATGTTTTTCTGACTTTAATCAACCAAGAAGGCAAAGCATTTGAATTTTTATTTACCCCAACTGATCCCAATTATTACCAATTGGATGCTGGCATATTGCCCTCAGGTGATTACTCCTATACCGCTGAGAGTACCTTTGGTGGGGAAACATTGATCGCAGAGGGGCAGTTTTCAATTCAAACAATAGCTGTAGAGAACTATACCTCTCAAGCCAATACGGGTTTATTGAAAACACTAAGCAATCAGTCAGGAGGAAAGAACTACACACCTGAACAACTTAAAAATCTAGAAGAAGAATTAAGAAATAATGAAGGTTACCTTTCAGTAATTTATGAAAATAACAAAATTCTATCAGCTATTCATTTGAAATGGCTGTTCTTTTTAACCATTGGTTTGTTAACGTTAGAGTGGTTTTTAAGAAGATATTTTGGGAGTTATTGATAGCTCCCAAAACTACCTTTTACCATTCCATATTATCATCTGATTTAGAATCACCCTCTTCGCCTTCTTCTCTCATTCTTGCTTCATACTCCTCATTTCTTCGGGTAAATTCATCGTAGTCGTAATCTGGCATTAAGTCCTTCTTTACTACGTCAATGGCCTCATTAAGGCCCTCCAAGAATCGGTTGAAATCTTCCTTATAAAGGAAAATTTTATGCCTTTCATACCCTTCGTCGTTGAATTTTCTTGTGCTTTCTGTCAAGGTTAGGTAATAATCCTCTCCTTTGGTTTTTCGCACATCAAAAAAGTAAGTTCTTCTCTTTCCTGCTCTTACTTTTTTTGAAAATACACTTTCAAACTTTCCTGAATTTCGATCGTTGTCCACTATTCCTTTTTTTTAATTAGTGATTGTTTTAAGCATTTGCTTTTACAAATGTAAATATTTGCTAAAAAAATTTAAAAAAAGTTTACCGTTCCCTTTCTTGCTCCTTTAGCTGCTGTTCAAAAAGATCGTAATAATATCCCTTTAAACCAAGCAATTCCTCGTGTCTACCTTGTTCAACCATTTTTCCATTATCCAAAACAATAATTTTATCAAAATCCAATAAAGAATAAATGCGGTGTGTTATGATAATGGCCGTTTTATTGGTCAATTCTTTTTCAAAATAGCTGAGAATTTCCTTTTCCGTTTTCGTATCGACGGCTGAAAGACAATCGTCGAGGATTAATAAATCAGGTTTCTTTGTCAATGCTCTGGCTATAGAAATACGCTGCTTTTGTCCGCCACTTAGGGTGACTCCCCTTTCCCCAACCGGAGTGTCGAAACCTTCCGGAAAATCCATAATATCATCATATACCGAAGCACTTCTAGCCATTGATTCTACTAGTGGTCGGGAAACTGCTTCCTGACAACCAAATGCAATATTTTCAGCTATAGTATCGGAAAACAAAAACATATCCTGAGGGACATATCCTATTTTCCTTCTCAATTGATGCAGATTAATCTCTTGGATATTTTGTCCATCAATTAAAATTTGACCTGAACTAACATCGTACATCCTCACAATTAAATCAGCAATAGTTGATTTTCCAGACCCCGTTCTTCCAATGATAGCAAGTTTTTCTCCAGACCTAAGATGAAAATCAATATTTTCTAAAGCGCTAATACCAGTATCAGGATAGGTAAAACTGACATTTTCAAATCTTATGTCTCCTTTTAATGTAGTCAAATTCCCTCCAGGGTTGCGAACTGTAGGTTCGGTATTTAAAAATTCATTCAATCTCTTTTGACTAGCTGCTGCTTGTTGAATAATTGAGGCAATCCACCCGATAGCCGTAACCGGCCAGGTAAGCATATTGACATAAATAACAAATTCTGCAATATTACCAGGCGTTAGCGTCCCTTTGACCACTTGCAATCCGCCGATATATACAGTAAGAATAGTGCTCGTACCGATTAATAATAACATCAATGGAAAAAACAAAGCGTTGATTTTGGCAAGTCCCATTGCTTCATCCTTGTACTCTACGCTTTTTTTAGCAAAATATTTGCCCATTGGAATTTCCTGCACATAGGACTTGACCACTCTGATTCCAGAATATACTTCTTGTGCCACACTGTTGAGTCCAGCTAATCGCTTTTGTATGGCTTCACTCTTGATATTAATTAAATTACTCACATAATAGATAGAAATAGATAAAAAAGGTAGAGGTGCTAGTGCGTATAACGTTAAGGTGGGGCTAACACTTATCATGGCATAGATAACTAATACGAATAAGGTAGATAAATTGATTCCGTATAGAATAGCTGGTCCAAGATACATGCGAACTTTTGAGACATCCTCTGTTATCCTTGCCATCAAATCACCCGTTTTATTTCTCTTAAAAAAAGCCAAATCTAAAACCTGGTAATGATCGAAAATTTCCTTTCGCAAATCATACTCAATTAATCGGGACATCACAATGATAGTTTGACGCATGAAATACATAAAAACCCCCATTAATAATGCCAACAATAACACCAATATCCCAAAAAACAAGAGCGTGTTACCAATATGCTTAAATAGGTCACTTTGTAAGGAAGAGCCATCAAAAATTTTATACAAAGCGATATTATCGATAACCAAATCCATGGCCTCTCTAATCATTTGGGGCATCAAAACCCTAAAGTAATTGGAAGCAGAAACAAACAATAATCCCAATAGAAAATGCCATTTGTATTTAAAGAAAAATTTATTGAGATAAGCTAAATATTTCACTTTACTTACTTTTTTAGTGTGGATACAATTCCCTTTGAACAAATGGAATTAATGCAAGTTGCAGAGGCTGAAGGTATAATGCTTTTCGAGATACTACTCCATTTGTGAGCATTCCCACGGCTCCCCCTTTGTGTTTGATCATTGAATCTTTAAAAATTTCATCCATTAAAGGTCCTAATTCCATGCCATTTTGAAGTTTCTCGGTCATGGATTTCGACAAACTAAAACTGGCAGAGCGACTGATACTTTCTTGCTGGGAATTAGCAATTACCATCCACCCAAAAGCGTCATAAATACCAGAATTATTTAGCTGAACTCCACCCTCGACTCCCACCCAGAAATCTGCCTGATTGATCTCCTGTTTTATAGCTGCTACCCGATTTCTAGCGCCAATCAAGGTCTCCTCATCGGTCAGAGGTTGATCAGATACTCCAGATGGAACTGACATACCAAGAAATTCAAATTTATGAGGCCAATAACTGTCAAATGCGGCTTTTACCGCTTCCATTTTTACCGGGTTAGTAGAAGCTACCACCACTTTATTCTTCATGGAATCCATCTTTTCTAAGCTTGAAAACAAAATTAAAATTTCTTAGGGAAGTAGAAAGCTCAGCTGATGAATCTGAAAGTTGGTTGATTTGATATTTTATTGGATCCATTCGTGGACCTTTTTGAATGATTTCCGTGGGACTTACTGTATAAAAATACATCTCCTCTGTACCCAATAAATTAGTTTCCATAGTTCCCTCCTCCCTGAATATAAAATACAAGGATGCTAATGATTCCGTTACCCGGTTGTTCCTTTGTGCTTCTGTTAACGTCCATCTACCTGTTATCATTTGTTGAACCTTATCCTCCTCAGATTCACAACCCATGATCAAAAAGGCAACTATTAAAACGAACCATTTGGGTGTCAAAACTTCGATTTTTTGTCTGAAATACAAAATAGAACAAATCTCGACAAAAAAAGAAAAGGGGAAGCCTCATTTAAGAGACTCCCCCCTGATATTATTTAACTAATGCTTAGAATTTGAATTTCAAACCTGTATTCCAAGTTCTTCCGAATCCAAAAATTCCTAAATTATCGTAGAACTCATTTCTTGGAGTACTAGGATCATCAACAATAGAAGTATTCATTTCAGAAACATAAATTTCATCCAATACATTATTGATGTTTAATCTCCAAGTAACATCCAAACCTCCCACCTCAAAGTTATAACTCAATCCAGCATCTACTAGACCGTAGTTAGGTAACTTTGCCACTTGGTCTCTATTGGCATCTTGAAAGGTTGCATCCTGAATATTGTAATTGGCGTATAAATTAGCTGCAAGGAAATAATCTGCATAAACACGCAATCCAGGTGCCAATCTATATCCCCCACCTATAGCAAAGGTAGTTTGAGCTGCATCACCTACTTTCAACCCATCACCGTAGATGGTCAATGCCCCTTCAGGTTCATTCGTATCCAAATTAGTACCTGTTGCTGTGAAATCACTTGAATATTCCCAGTTTCCTATGGAAGCCATGGCAAATAGGTCTAAATCACCAAACCGTGCATCAGCTTCTAATTCTAAACCAATATGGGTCTGACCAACGTTTTGGAATTGGTACAATACGTCTTCTCCATCTGCATTTCTAATACTTCTATCGAACTGTCTATTGCCCCAGTTGGTATAATATACATTCGTCTTTAAGTTAAATGCTCTGCTTTTATAACCATATCCAGCTTCAAATGCTTGTACCGTCTGGTTTTGAACATCTGGGTTAACTTCGTTTCTAAAGTTGATAAATACATTGTCAAATATGGGTTGCCTAGAGAAATAACCACCATTAACAAAAATATTGTTGTTGTCGTCAAGGTTATAATTCATACCCAATTTGACCGTACCACCCAAGAAATTCTGCCATTCAGACTCTTTTTGTTGTTCGTAAGGCTTATAATTGAAATAATCTATTCGCTTGAATCCTTGATTAGAACCAGAAAGTGATAAGAATGCAGACAAATTATCCTTGGTATATTCTAATTGAGCAAACAATCCCAACCAATTAACTACTCCATCATTCCAGTATGCTAGAACATTATTGCCCTCTTTGTAGGAGTTATCCGAAAAATTACCAAACTCTGCAGGGGCTGTTTGTGTAATTAAATTTGCTGGATTATTTACATCGGAACGAGAAACATAACCATCTGCTCCCAAAAGATTCTCCAATCTTCTGAAGTGCTCTCCAACATAATACCTTGCGTCTATACCGGCTACTAAATTCCAGTTGGGTGCCAAGTCAGCATTCAAAGTGGAAAGTACCCCATACCAATCGTGTAAGTTCATACTGGCCCGTCTAACAAGACCAGATCCAGCTTCCCTAGGATTGGTTCCGTCGTAAAATCTTCCATCTGAAGTAACTAAATAACTGCCATTTCTATCAGCTTTAGCTCCTCCCCAACCTTCAATTGCTTGTCCTTGATTGTACCTAACAATATCATCAAATCGCACCTCTCCATTGGCATCTCTTAATCTGAAATCCGTATCAAATATTGAACCTGGAGTTCTCAAACGTCCTCTTGGACCGGTTCCACCTCCTCTACCTAGAGATATATAAGCTGAGGTTTTCAAATTAACTTTTGGTGTAATATTCCAATAGTGGTTGATAAATGCTTTAGGCTTATGGTAAAAGTTTCTTCTCCATGAAAATTCTTCTCCATTTAAGGTTCCGTATAACCAATTGAACTTGATTCCCCTACCTGTTGTGGGATCTGCATTATTGGGATCATCAGGATCCACAAATGTTCTTAAGTTTACCCCATCATAAATCCCTGGTTCATATCTCTGGTGGTGCCATTGAGGCGCTCCTAAAGCAGTGAACGCTAAAGTATGTTTAGAATTAAATTCTTTAGTAATAGATCCGAAATAATTATAAGCTCTAAACATGGTACCGTTAGCATAACCATCACCTCTGGTGTGAGAGGCCAACATAGAGAATGCCCAACCATTTTCACTCAACCCGGTTGAAAGAGCAAAACTGTATTTCTGGAAGCCATCGTTACCTATGGACACACTAACTGCTCCACCTTCTCTCATCTCTGCTGCATTGGTAACAATATTGATGGAACCACCAACAGATGCAACTGCTAATTTACTGGCACCTAGTCCTCTTTGTACCTGAATGCTGGAAGTTACATCGGCTAGGCCGGCCCAGTTGGACCAATATACCCAACCATTTTCCATATCATTTACAGGAATACCATTAATCATCACAGCAGTATTACGCTGATCAAATCCTCTAATATTGATTCTAGAATCTCCAAATCCACCACCTTGTTTTGTAACATAAACACCTGGAGTTTTCCTCATAATTTCAGGAAATTCTTGGTTTCCTACTAAAGCTTCTACCTTTTCTCCTGAAATGGTGGAAACTGCTACAGGCGTTCTTCTATCCGTAGCAAATGAGGCAATGACCTCAATTTCAGCTAATCCAACGGCATCGAATGACAATTCTAATGCGCCTAGATCCAAATTGCTGGATCCAACTTGAATAGCTCTTGTTAATTCCGAATAACCAGCGAAAGAAATCACCAAGTTGTAATCCCCCTCGTTTACCCCTTCTAGAGCAAAATTACCGTCCAGATCCGTAACAGTTCCCCCAGTTTGCCCCTCAAGGATAACGGTAGCACCAAATAAGGCTTCGCCTGTTTCAGCGTCTGTTACGTTTCCCGAAATGTTCACCTGTGCTTGGAGTAGTCCAACTCCCAATACAAGTGCCATTCCTAAAAATAATTTTTTCATAGCAGTGTAAAATTTTGTTAAAGTGTTAAATAATAAGTCAAAAGTAACCGTATAGAGTGGGTCATGAAACCCTTTTAAGATTAATTTTTTGTAAAGTCTTAAAAATTTTATTTTAAAAAGGTTGCAAAAAAAAGGATAATTTTAAAATTATATTAGGTTTTTACTAGATATATATATGATTTATTCTTCCTTTAATTCATACCTATTTAATTTATAAATCTGCTAATCCTTTCATTTTTTATCAATATTTCCCCGAAAAATCATAGGATTTAGGTGGATTTTATCGTTCAAGTGCATTTGCCCAACCAATATTCAGACCATTCCTTAATTACTTGTTTACAGACCTTTACTGACTCACCCAAATTTAATTCTGAAGCCTCTGAAAATCAGAATGTTAACTTGACCTTTGATTTCTTAAACTTTGGAAATTTATTAAACAGCAACTGGGGGATAC
>CALAZP010000044.1 GCA_937926355.1 uncultured Saprospirales bacterium | reverse complement strand
TTAGTTTCGCCTAATTAATTCAATAAACCCATTTAATTGAATGGCTTCCCTATTTTCTTTATTGTTCAAAGCTTCAACTACATTACACTGATAATAGTAGGTAGCATCAGGCAAATCTGCACCATTCATATTTTTTCCGTCCCAGTTTAGTTGCGGATCATTTGTCATGAACACCATCTGTCCCCAACGATTGTACACAGTGAAGTTTACCTCTTCAATAAAGCAAAAAGGATAGGGGGTAAATAAATCATTTTGGCCGTCTCCATTGGGAGTAAAGGTATTAGGTAATTGGTAATTGGGGCAATTATCAATGCAGATTTGTGAGGAGGGCAAACTCTCATTGCCGTTAAAGTCAAAAGCGGAAATTGCGTAACATCCAGCAAGATTGTCTTGTTGCTCATGTACAAAGCTAGTGCTATTGGGATTATTGATGGTAGCAATCCGTTCAAAAGGTAATGAGTCATGTAAACTAAAATAAACGTGATATCCCGCTACATCATTTTCTCCACAGGTTACTGGTTGTGTCCAGGTAATAGTATTGTAAGTCGGTTCTCGATTGTCACAATCTAAAGGTTCTATACCTTGATTACATAAATTACTGATGGTGATTTCAGCAGGAGTGCAGGGTGGAACATTATCATAAGGGATGGCGCATACTTTTTGACTTTTATTATATATGGTATCTGGAAGATTAGAAGTTCCATAATTACCAATAGTTTCTACATAATAGCAGTATTCCGTTCCATTAATCAAATTGAGATCTTTCCAAGATGGATTTTGAAGGGTGGCAACCGGCTCGTAAAGTCCATCAAATGATGAAGAGCGGTAAACTATATATCTAAAATTGGACCAAGGAACATTAAATGCCCAGTTTAACGAAACCGCCTTGTCCGTTGGGTCAGTGGTTAAATAAACACTGGTTGCTGGGCTAGAAGCCCCAAAAGGAGTAGAGAGACCCGAGACATAGAAATTCATTTTGTAATTGGGTTGGTCCTCGACGGTATTGATGTTTTGATCTTCAAAACAGGTATCCAAAGGACTATTAAAAGCAGGAATCGTCTGTATAGCGCCAGGAATAGGTACGAAATTATCAGATCCTATTTCTTTGAGTAATTCGTAGGTATAGGGACCTGGGTGGAGTAGGGTATCCAGGTCCTCTGGTATGGGTCTAACCCAACAAACTTCAACGGTGCCTTCCAGGAGATCGGTGCGCTGTACATCACTTTTGATCAATAAAGGCACGTCTTGTTTGAGTTGTATACAAAATTCATTGGAAGGTAAACTTTGAACTGGGTTAAAGGTATAGAGGCCGCCGGGAGTCGTTTTAGCAAAATTAGCTACAATTCTATAACAATATGTTCGGCCCCTTTCTAGTGTGGAGTCTACAAAAAAGTACGAGGTATCGTTAAAGTTTGAAATGGGAACCGGAGTTAATAATTCGTAATTTCTACCTTCCATACCCGGATTACAAGTATCTAAAGCAATAGGCTCTGAACCGATTTTTCGCCAAACAGAAAAGCCTCTAAAGAAATCATCGGCTACCATATCACAAGCATAAGGTAGGTCCCACGATAGCGTAATTACCCCTGTTTCGCTTACAGCAGCGAGATTTTGAGGGGAAGGACCTACTACTTTTATCCTAACTGTTTTAAGGGTAGCTATCCCAGAAACACCTCCAAAATAGTCATCAGTAGCTTTAAAAACTACAGTATAGTATTGATCGCTGATATGTTCGCAAGTGGTCTCCCAAACGAGTTTTTTGGTGAGGGGATCAGATTGGTAACCTTCTGTAATAGGGAGGAATTCAGCAGGATTAAATCCAACTTCGAAGGGCCCTCCCAAAGCAGTTAGGGTGACTTTTTGTGCTGGTTCATCCAAGGGAGCAGTGGCAGTCACTGTGATCTCAACGGTTTCCCCAGCCACCACGCAAATTTCTTCAACAGAAGTTTCCACTTCGGGAGCCAGATTGCTGCAATTCTCTACTAAAATTTGCATATCTCTGGTCATCGTATCGATAGCAATCCCATCTCTAAATTCAATAATCTGAATCGTGACATTATACTCTCCTGCTCTTTGTGGGGCATTCCAAATTAAATCCCCTGTAGTTTCATCAATGGTGAGCTGATTATCTGGACCTGGACTGATTTGATCGGGAAATCTATAGTTGGGTACTGCTAAGCCCGCATCTTGTTGTGGTATGGTTAATCGGTACGCCAAACTGTCTCCATCTTCATCAAAGGCATTGGGATTGTGAATAAACTTTTGCCCGACGCAGGCTATGTCTAATGGAGGTTGCAGTAAAACAGGGGTGTTATTACATCCTTGAAATTGCGGATTCGGAAAGGTATAAACCGTTTCTATATGAAATTTAATTTGTTCGGAATTAGGATAATTGAGATTAAGGATCCCTCCATTTCTATTGGGATCGGTCATAGAAATGGTGTAAGTCCCCCTTGCGGGAAAAGTATGGGTGCCAATATAGATGTTTTTTTTAACGTCATTTTCGAGCAGTTCTCCTTGAGGTATGCCACCCGGCCCGTTAATTCTATAGACTACTGTACAGGTCCCATCTCCCCAGCAAATGGTCAATGAATCTCTGTCAGCCGGTCTGCTGCTCGCTTTGGTATAGGTAACTAAAGTAGCCCTAATGCTAAGACTTTCATTACAATTTCCGATTTGTTCGATAGAGATTTCTCCTGCCCTATTATGGGTAGCCCACAAAGAAGTGGTAAATGAAAAGCTAAAAAAAAGAATAATAAAAAAAAAGTGAATGGGCTTAGGCATGTTGGGAATCTTTATTCAAAAATAACCATTCTACCTATAAATGGTTGATATTAATTCA
>CALAZP010000043.1 GCA_937926355.1 uncultured Saprospirales bacterium | reverse complement strand
GGCCATAACAAACGAATATAGGAGGCCAAAAATTAATCTCGGGACTACTATTACATATAAGGATAGCTTCTTCAGTAAGATCGATATCAAATGTTGAACCTGTGGCAATTGGATCTTCAATATTGGTAATGGTTTCATTACGGCAACACCTTTGGTATACAATTTGGTATCCCCCGGGAATCGGATCTAATTGAACCGTATCGAGATAAGTCGTGGTGTGCACACAAACGTCGGGAGGACTAACCAAACAAGGATCTGATTCATCGTAGTTTAACGTATCGTCCACCATCATCCCATTAACCAAAGCGGGACTAACCAAAAGTTCCATAACCAAAATCCCATCCCGATTAAAAATACCTATTGAAGCAGGGTCATCAAATAGTGCATTGGGGGCTGCATTCAAACAATCTCGATAAACATCTAATTTAATTTGGAAGGTATTGTTTCCCAAACATTTATATCCAATTTCACCCCCAACAATATGAGTAGCGTTAGCCTGAAAATATCCACCGATTATGGATATAAATACAAACAACAGATGTTTCAAGTACTTATTCTTCATCTACTAGTTTTACATTTATTCCAATAATATCAGCCCTTCGGGAAAAAGATGCACTAAAGCTGTACACGGAATTTCTCAAATCGCTCATGTCTTCTAATTTGCTTTTTATTTCTGGATCTATCCCTGGGTCTTCTCCAATTGGAAGGATTTTAATTTTGAAGGTTCCTTTTTCTAAATAGGGTTTGATGGCCCCGTTTTTATAGGCTTCAAATTCCTTAACCAAACTATTTATTCTGCGCTCAGCTAACTTTTGGTTGTACTCTTCATTTCCCCTTGGACTGGTATATCCCTGAAGTTCAATTTCTAATTCATTACCCTCCTCTAAAAAAGGAACTAATTTTTCTAGAAACAACTTCAAGGTAATCTGCCCGCCTAATACATCTCTATCGAAAAAATTTCTCAATCTAGTGGCACTTACTAAAGTATCCTCCGGGGCCATCCCCTCGATAAAATTCTGGACAAAAAGATCTTTCTGTTGATAATAATCCTTGGAAGCTTCTGAGTACGTAGAACTAGAAATGCTGGTTAACGTTTTGGGTCCTGGTTCATCGTTATTGTAATAAAGGGAAAAGGGTAATGGAGGAATAGGATCAGGGTGAAGACAGACTTCAAAGGTAATTTGATTCCCAAATTCTATCACATCAGCCACTGTAAATGTTTTTTGGATTTCAGCAGGTTGGTAACCGACGCGTTGCGCATTTAATTTGATTTCGGAATTCAAAGGAATGGACTTAAACAAAAATTCTTGCTGTTCATTTTTTATAGCAGTAGGAAAAACTTGCCTTTTTACACCTCCTTTGAATTCATTGAGCTCTATTTGTACCTCTTTTAATGGCTCCTCAGTCTTGCAATCAAAGGTCAATACCTCCAGATCTATTAAACTTTTTTTGAGGTACACCTCATAAGTGAGGGTAGAATCCTTAATGATAATTTGATTCCTCAAGTCTATTACTTGGGAATAGGGAATAAACGTTGATTTATTTACTTCCAAGCGAAAGTATCCAAATTGAGAGAGGGCAAAATCATAACGGTTTTCATTTACTACTGGCGGAATATTGCCCATAGGCTGTTCGTTGCCTTCCAATTCAAGTAATAATACAAGCCCATCTGCAACCGGTTTGCGCAACTCAGGCGTCCCCTCATATACTTCAACCACTAATTCGATAGTTGGGGAAAGCTCCGCCCCAAAAATGTCATTACAACATGCCTTTGAAAACACATCGACTACCTGAGTGCCTGGACGATTAGAGGTAAAAAAGGCCTTATTGCCTAAATCGTCAATCACGAAATACTGATCGTCATAGGAGGAATTGAAAGCAACGCCCCCATTTTTGATTTGAGTGGGAATATAAGGAGAATCGAAAACGGAGGACTGGTAAATATCATATCCTCCTAAAGAAGCGATCTGAAAATTAGAACTAAAGAAAAGGCTTTGTGCTTTTTCATTAAAAAATGGAGTAATCTCATTCCCTGAAGTGTTAATCTGACGCAGGTTAATCGGCTTGGAAACTTCCCCGTTGGCTAGTATTTCAGCAGCATAAATATCATATCCCTGATTGCGCCCCCCAAAAGGTCTATTGGAAGAAAAATATAATATGTCTTTCCCTTCTTTTTGATGAAATCCCGCAGCAGGCTGGGTAGTGGAATACCCGTCCAAATTAACATTTAAAGTGTCCTCAGCACCGAAGGAACCATCGGGGCCTATTGTTCTGTAGAAAATTTCACAGGTAATTTCATTCTCATCATCGTATTGACATCCTGAATAATATACTAGCGAGTTGTTTTTAGCGAAAGTTAAATTTCCAATAATTCTGGTTGAATCATTTAGGACATCCATAGATTTAAGATCTAATGTCCCTATTGGAAGTTCAAAAATTTT
>CALAZP010000042.1 GCA_937926355.1 uncultured Saprospirales bacterium | reverse complement strand
ACCCAACATACTATTAGAAGAAATATCAATAGCGATAGGCTACAAAAAATTTTACTTGCTGCAACCAAGCAATCGCAGAGGGCTTTGATTCCAATATTAAATCCCTTAACCACATTTGATGATTTTATTCGCCAACCTTGGGAAGGAAAAAAGTATATTGCTCATTTTGATCCAACAAAGTCAAAAGAGTGGGCAAGTATTAAACTCACGAATAGAAAAGTTTGTATTCTCATAGGCCCTGAAGGGGATTTTTCCCTGGAAGAGCTGAAATTGGCCATTCAGGCTGGATTTGAACCAATCAGCTTAGGACCCAATAGACTACGAACAGAAACAGCTGGACTCTATGCTGGAATTGTATATCAAACTAAATTATTATGAAAGTTAAATACCACTTTTCTTACCTGTTAGTAATGCTGACATTTTTAGTATCTCACACTCAACCACTAAAATTGGGTCTTCTTAAATACAATGGGGGAGGAGATTGGTATGCCAACCCCACTGCCTTGGGAAACCTGGCAAATTTTTGCAACCAAAACTTAAAGACTAACCTAGCTACTGAATACGAAACGGTGGAAGTTGGTTCTGCACAATTGTTTAATCACCCTTTTATCCACATGACTGGCCACGGCAATGTAGTCTTTTCAGATGCTGAAGCAGAGAATTTAAGAACGTTTCTCATGGGTGGTGGCTTTCTGCATATTGATGACAACTATGGAATGGACCCCTATGTGCGCGTAGCCATGAAAAAGGTATTTCCTCAACTAGAATTTATAGAAGTCCCCTTCAACCATCCCGTTTATCACCAAAAATTTGACTTTGACAATGGATTACCTAAAGTACATGAACACGATGGATTACCTCCAAAAGGCTATGGACTATTTTGGGAAGATAGATTGGTTTGTTTTTATTCTTTTGAAAGTGATTTAGGCGACGGCTGGGAAGATGAAGATGTACACAACGACCCGGAACCAGTGAGGAGAGCAGCTCTTAAAATGGGCGCTAATTTGATCCAATTTGCTTTTACCCAATAATTAATGCCAAATTAATTCCTTGGTATTATGGGCGTACCTCTTGAAGTTGAGCCAAAAGGCCATAAATAAATAAATAATCAAAGGCGAACCCAAGGTTATAAATGAAGAGTAGATAAAATATAACCTAACATTGGAACTCGCTATACCCATTTTTTCACCGAGATAAGAGCAAACCCCAAAGGCAGATTTTTCTAGCCAGATAATCAATTTGTTTTTCATGTTAAAAAATTTAAATCCCAACAATTAATTCTTAAAAAGGTTTACATAAAATACTCTTTTCTATAGCTTCGGCAGCTCTTTTACTAGCTCCTGGTCCCCCCAAACGCGTTCTCAAAAATTGATACTTAGCGTTAAATTCCATCTTATTTTCTTCTCCTAAAACTGATTGTAATACCTCAGCTAAATTCTTTGGATGGCACTCTTCTTGAATAATTTCACGAACTAATTCTCTTCCAGCGATTAGATTCACTAATGAAATATAAGAAACTTTTATGAGAGTTTTATACAACCAGTAATTGATAGAATTACTTTTATATACGACTATTTGAGGCACTCCTAATAAGGCCGTTTCAAGAGTAGCTGTTCCAGAGGTAACTATAGCAGCCTCAGCTTTTTTTAAAACACCATAGGTATCTCCAACTACTTTTTCAATATTAGCTGTGCCTATAAATTGATTATAGTATTCCAATTCAATTCCTGGGGCACAAGCCAAAACGAATTTTTTATTGGGGAAAAAAGTAACTACCTGAGCCATAACTGGCAATATTTTATTGATTTCTTGCCGCCTGCTCCCCGGTAGCAATGCAATCCAATTAGAAGTGTTTAATTGCTTGCCGGTGTCCATTTGGATTTCATCTAGCAAGGGATGCCCCACAAATGTTACAGGGTAGTTATACCTTCGGTAAAAATCTTTTTCAAAGGGTAAAATGACTAGCATCAAGTCTATATCTCTTTTTATAGCGTGAACCCTACTCGTTTTCCAAGCCCAAATCTGTGGAGAGATATAATAAATAGTTTTAATCCCTTGGCTTTTAGCCCATTTGGCTATACGCAAATTGAAACCAGGATAATCGATAAAAATGAGTGCATCAGGTTTGAATTCAAGAATGTCAGTTTTACAAAACTTAATATTCCTAAGAATAGTACTAAGATTGGTTAGCACCTCCCAAAATCCCATAAATGCAAGAGATTTGTAGTGCTTGATTATGTTTGCACCAGCAGCCTCCATTTTATCTCCTCCCCAAGCTCTAAAGATTCCATTGGGATCTTTGAGCTTCAACTCCTTGATGAGGTGGCTTCCATGAAGATCTCCTGAAGCCTCTCCAGCTATTAGATAATAGCGCATTTTATAGAATTTCTTTTACAAATAATACCATCCATGCTATTGCGTATATGGTGGTGGCTATAACCATCCCACGCATGGAAAGGATTTTTTTTTGCTTATTATACAGCTGGAATGGGATGATATTAAAGATAATGGCTATCAAATAAAGCGTTCGATCTTTAAAAGATTCACTAAGTCTATTTCTTGCTTGTTGGAAAACCCATTCATCAAGTTGTTCCAAAAGTAATTCTAATATTGCAAGACCTACAAAAGGAACCAACAATCCCACTAGTAATCCGATCCAAATTTTATTTTTTTCCCAAAACATATTTAATGAAATATATTGGATGCTTTTTGTAAATCCTGCAACATCGGGTAATTGGTTAAATCATGCATAGAGGGAACAACTGAAATATAACCCTCTTCTAAAGCATTTACATCAGTATCTGTTTCCTCATCCTCATTGATAAAAACCCCAGTAAGCCAATAATATTTAACTCCTCTGGGATCAATAGCTTCGACAAATTCTTCCTTCCATCGAGCATTAGCTTGCCTGCATATTTTCATTCCTTTGATGTCTTGATTATTTTTAAGAACTGGGATATTTACATTGAGTAAATTGCCTTTTTCCATTCCATGTTTTAAAACAAAAGCAATTAAATTTGAAATAAAAGGAATACCCGGTTTAAAATCAGCTCTATAAGTGTGATCTAAAAGGCTGAATCCAATAGATGGAATGCCCTCCAGACTGGCTTCCATGGCTGCTGAAAGGGTTCCTGAGTAAATGATATTAATGGAGGCATTGGAACCGTGGTTGATTCCTGATACGCACAAATCTACCTTCCTGTCCTTCAGAACAATATGCTTGGCTAGTTTCACGCAATCTACGGGTGTCCCAGAACATTCATAGGCTTCTATACCGTCGAAAACATCTGCAGGATGTAATCTTATTGGATCACTAATAGTAACTGCGTGCCCCATTCCCGACTGAGGAGAATCAGGTGCCACTACCACCACTTCTCCCATTTGACGGGCAATATCAACTAAAACTTTAATTCCAGGTGCTGTAATTCCATCATCATTAGTTACTAAAATAAGAGGTCGATTTGCCATGCTTTTCAATTTATTTGGGCTAAATTAAAGATATTTGAGGTGCAAAAAGTAATTATGGCCGAATTTGAACAGATAAAATCAGCAATTTTAAAGAAGGAACTTCAAACTGTATATTTTTTGCATGGGCTGGAATCCTATTTCTTAGATCAGTTGACTCAACTATTTGAACAAAACGTATTAAACGAAAGCGAAAAGGCTTTCAATTTTACTATCTTCTACGGTAAGGATAGCAATGCCCAGATGATTGTTGATACTGCTGTAAGACTTCCGATGATGGCGGAAAGGCAATTAATTGTTGTAAAAGAGGCGCAAGATTTAAAAGATATAGCTCAACTTGAATCCTATATTCTCCATCCTAACCGACAGACGGTATTGGTTATTATTTATAAACACAAAAAACTTAACCTGACGACTAAGTTTGGTAAACTTGTCAAAGCGAATACCCAACTTTTTGAATCCAAACCGCTATATGAAAATCAAGTAAAGGGTTGGATTTCTAATTACTGTAAATCCAAGAAATTAAACTTGGAAGCAGGAGTAGCCGAACTACTTGCTGAATATATAGGAGCTGACCTTTCAAAAATAGTCAACGAATTGGAAAAAGTAAATATTAATTTAGATGCTAATAGTTTAATTACCAAAGAGTTAGTCGAAAAAAATATTGGAATAAGTAAGGAGTATAATGTATTTGAACTACAGAAAGCGATTGCGTTCAAAGACATAAAAAAGATTTCTTCTATTCTTTACTTTATGAAGAATAACCCCAAAAAAAATCCCCCGGTTTTGATTATTTCCAGTATAGCAGGATTCTTTACACGAATTTATCAAGGTCATTTTTTATCCAATCAATCCGATAAGCAGATAAGTACTCATTTTAATTTTAGACATCCTAGTGCTTTAGCCGAATTTAAAATAGCCATAAAAAATTATCCGTTATCTACAACCATAGAATTGATTCACTTACTAAAAACTTATGATTTGTACAGTAAGGGGGTAGGATATAATTCTACTGGGAAAGAAGATATTGATCTATTGGAGGAATTGATATGGAAAATAATTAATCAGCAACTGGTTTTGAATTAATCAAAGGAATGTTATATTTGACTTAAACTTTTAAAATGAAAAAATTAGGTACTTGGTGGTGGCAAATAAATAAATGCTCGTCGGAGTGAACCCCATTGCCTTAATGATAAAATAAGCGGCTTGTCGTTCACTCGATAAGCCGTTTTTCATTTGCTTTAAACCAGAATTGATGGAAAAAATTAAACTTAAGGTTGTTGTAAAAAGGAAATTGGCAGATTTTGTAACTCCCGTATCATTATATCTGAGATTAAGAGATTATTTTACTGAGCCGGTGCTATTGGAAAGTAACGATTTCAATGCTCGAGAAAATTCTTACTCATTTATTGGGTTAGATGCTATAGCTTCTATTGAGGTCAGGAACCAAAAAATAATTACTTTACTACCCAACAGCAAAAAAATTCAATCTACCATAGATTCGTTTACCGCAGTTGCAGATGCTATTGGAAATTTTTTAGATGTATTCGAAACTAATTATGAGTCTCCTTTTGAGGGTTTCAATGGCATCTTTGGACATGTAGGTTTCGAAGCGGTCCAATATTTTGATTCACTCCAATTTCAACACAAAAAAAGAGATATCGAAATACCGGATATCCGATATACCCTTCATCGGTTTATTATCGGATTCAACCACTATAATGAGGAATTAGTCATCTTGGAAAATATACTACCCGGTTCTACTTCTAAGATGGAAAGGTTGGAAACATTGCTTCAAGCTCAGACTATTCCAGAGCATCAATTTCATTTGGATGGCAATGAAAAAACCAATTTATCTGATGAAGCATTTAAGGAGTTGGTTCGAATTGGGAAGCGTCATTGTCAGTTAGGTGACGTATTTCAAATTGTATTTTCAAGACAATTTTCTCAAGCCTTTCAAGGAGATGAATTTAATGTATATAGAGTTTTAAGATCCATTAATCCCTCCCCGTATTTATTTTACTTTGATTATGGAGATAATAAAATTTTTGGTTCCTCCCCAGAATCTCAATTGATAGTAAAGGATGAGGTAGCGACTGTTAATCCTATTGCCGGTACCTATAAGCGAACAGGAGATACGGATTATGATGCTGAAAAAGCTATGGAATTAGCTAAAGATCCTAAGGAAAATGCTGAACACATTATGCTGGTTGATTTGGCACGAAATGATTTAGGAAGACACGCTGAATCTGTGCAGGTCAAATCTTTAAAAGAAATTCAATATTTCAGTCATGTTATACATCTTGTTTCCAAAGTTCAAGGAAAATTACCTAAAGGTACCAATCCTGTAACTGTTTTTGGAGATACTTTTCCCGCAGGGACTTTATCAGGTGCTCCTAAATTCAAAGCGATTGAGTTGATAGCTAAATACGAAAACACACAGCGAAGTTTTTACGGAGGTGCATTAGGATACATAAGTTTTAGCGGAGAGCTTAACAAAGCGATTGTTATTCGTTCCTTTTTAAGTAAAAACAATGTCCTTTATTACCAAGCTGGAGCTGGAATTGTAGCTGCAAGTAATGAAGATTCTGAACTCCAAGAAGTTAATAATAAATTGGGTGCCTTAAAAAGAGCACTGGTTGATGCTGAAAAAATATAATCAAACCCTATGCGAATATTGCTCTTAGATAATTATGATTCTTTTACTTACAATTTATTGCAATATCTTAAGCAGGTGGTCCCTTTTGGAGTAATTGAAGTCATTCGCAACGATCAAATAAATTTGGAAGAAGTAGCCAAATTTGATGTTATTGTTTTATCTCCTGGACCTGGGATTCCAAAGGATGCTGGCATAATGCCAGCACTGATTAAAAAATATGCAGTAGAAAAATCGATTCTTGGAGTTTGTCTAGGACATCAGGCTATAGGAGAAGCTTTTGGAGGATCTTTGACCAATATGGAAGAAGTGTATCACGGAATAAGTACTCCAATATTAATTACTGGGTCGATAACATCTCCAATATTTGAATCTATCAATGCCTCTTTCGAAGCAGGAAGGTATCATAG